>VBAS01000244.1:12121-16796 GCA_005882975.1 Bacteroidota bacterium
ATTGAACCTGCTGGCTATCCTGCAAAAAAGTTAACGCAAAAAGTAATGACCAATGAGATTAGTAGCGACCTGCCCTCATGCGATTCACTGATGAATGTGGTTTCAAACTATCTAGAAGAAAACCATCGAAAGGATAGCATTTACGAAATACAGATCACTCAAATGGACAGCATGGTGTCCATAAAGAATGATCTTATCCAAACCAATACAGAAGCATATACAAACCTGCATCAATTGTTTGAGCAATCAGTTGTCAGCCAGAAAAATCTAATAAAAGAAAACACACAACTCAGAAGGCAATTTAAGAGGCAGCGATTTAAAAATAAGCTGGTCACTGCAGGGCTAATGATTCTTTCAGCAACCGCAACTAATTATTTAATGCATCATTAAAAACTATGAAGGAAAAAACAATTGTTTCAACGGCCACTTTGCTTGCCTCATTACTTACTTATTGGTATGCAAAGGAAACAAACAAAGATGCTGTTCCTTATATGATGATGGGAGGCTTTATAGGAGCTATTATTGGTGAAACCATAGTTGAAAAATCAAAGAGTAAGAACAATAATTCATAAACCATGTCTTTACAGATTATTAATGATGGTGCTTGTATCAGAATCCAACAGAACTCCGCAATCCTTCTCGTTACAAAGACTCAGATCAAAACAATTGATACTGTTCGGGTTGATACTGTCCGCATAGATATTGGAGAGGGTGCATTGAAAAATATTTATGTCCGATATACTGATGTAAGCGCCCCGGTTGTTCAAAGTGCAGCAGAATTAAAAGATGCAATCAAAGCAATGCTTACATCTGGCGGAAGTTCCGGAAGCGGAGCAACTGAGCAAAGTCAGTTGAGCATTGTAACGGAACTGCAAAACCTGAAATCAATTTTCAGAACACAATATTATGGTTTCGGAAATGAACTTGATCTGACAAAAAGAGAGCCTTCAAAAATAGATGAATCAAATCCGAATGTTATTTACAAAGGCTGGCACAAGATGGTTGGAATCCCCGCCAATCCAGAATGGGCAATACAGCGCATTACAAGGGCAAATGATGTAGTCAGCTATGAATGGGCATTTGGAAGCATGATGCAAAATAACGTATGGGATGAGAGATTGGATGGTTACTATCTACCTTATGACTATGTAAGATTAATTGAATAATGAAATACCAAACAATCCCTGAAATAGTATTGGGTGATATTCCTGAAATCGAAGTACCGGAGCTCCATGTATCCTATACAAGGAGTTCCGGGAAATTTTTTTTGGGACATATTTCGCAGTCAAAGGATGTAGCGGAATTTCTAAAACGCACTTTTGGTAAAGATGAACTTGAATTACAGGAACAGTTTGTCGTTCTTTATCTCAATCAATCTAATGCTATTATTGGTTACTATCGTCATACCAAAGGAGCCATCAATGCAACGCTTGCTGATATAAGAATTATTTTGGGAACTGCACTTAAATGTGCTGCAATAGCATTGGTGATTTGTCATAACCATCCTTCTCAAAGTTTAAAACCAAGCAGAGCCGATGAGCAACTCACGCAAAAGATTAAAGAAGCAGCCGCCATTATGGAAATAAAGCTGCTGGATCACATCATTCTTGCAACAGAAAATCATTTCTCGTTTGCAGACGAAGGATTGCTTGGATTAGAAGGGTTAAAAAATCTAAAAGACAACCTTGAGAAATTTGTCGAAAAAGTAGAAAGTGATTTAAGCGAAAAAAAATCTCATAATAAAATCTCGATTGAAAAACTTGCTGCATCTTTTGGCATCACCGATAAAACTGAAGTAAAGGAACTGACTGAACTTGCTATTGTAAAAAGAGCAAGAGAGTTGGCTCATAGCGATGGGACAATAAGAGAAAGGTTTGACAAAATTGTTGAACTGTATAATTCACAGGTTAATCTTTCACACCGAACTTCACAATCAATTTTACTTCAACAATATTCTACACCAGCTCCGATTGCATATCTGGCAGGCGTTTTTTGTGGTATTGATAAACCCACTATTGATAGCTTATACTTTGAACCGTCTGCAGGTAATGGATTGTTAACAATCGCCGGAAGTCCAAAAGATTTTATTGTAAATGAAATTGATCATGTCAGAAGCAGAAACTTAAAGGCTCAAGGGTTTCTGGAAGTAACGGGACAGGACGCAACTGAACCTTTTCATCTTATCGTTCAAAAATTTGATGCAGTTCTTACAAATCCTCCTTTCGGCATCAGCGAAGAAGAAATACTCTATGATACATTTCGCATCAAATCATTGGAACATGTTATGGCACTTAGGGCTCTGGATACAATGACTAATAGAGGAAAGGCTGCTATAATTATTGGTGGTCATACGAGATGGGATGATAAAGGAAGGATACAGGCTGGCAAGCAAAGGATATTCTTTAATTATTTATTCAGTCGTTATAATGTCTCTGATGTTATCAATATTAATGGAGCAAAACTTTTCTCCAAGCAAGGAACTTCATTTGATGTTCGTCTTATCCTGATTAACGGTAGAAAGCAAACAATTGCTGGCGCTGCTCCTGTCTTTGATCCTTTAAAAGGTATTGAAGTAAAAGTTTTTGATGATTTATTTGAAAGAGTAATGGACGCAATGGAAACAAAAATTGATTTCTCTATGGAACCAATTCCTGATTTAGAAAAAGAAGCACTCTCAATACAAAGGCTGTTTGATTTTGATGGCTTTGATGGTTTGGGCGCACCTTATGAACCTGCATCAGATGCCTGTGTTGTACTAAATACACAAGTTCCGGATAGCATGGCTTTTGAAACCAAATCCGCAATTGAACTTATAAAAAAAGAAGTAGGTGGTGATATTGACAATTTTGTTCGCCATCGTTTGAAATATCCAACTAAGGCTGACCTCTGCAAAGTTCTATCAGCAGAACAAATTGATGCTGTTGCTATGGCTATCTATAATATAGAAGCAAGAAGCCAGGGAATGATCATTGGCGATCAGACTGGAATAGGCAAAGGTCGGGTTGCTGCCGCAATGATACGTTATGGAGTAATACAAGGAGTAAAGCCAGTATTTCTTACAGAAAAATCAAATTTATTTTCAGACATATACCGTGACCTTGTAGCAATAGGCTCCGGTCATTTTAAGCCATTTATCGTCAACAGCCGTGAATCAAAAACGGATATAAAAGATGAGGATGGTAACGTTGTTTACCAGGCACCTGCTTATCCTGAACAACAGGAAATAATTACTTCCCGTGTTGTTCCTTCTCTATTTGATTTTATTGTAGGAACATATTCACAATTCAATTCACCAGAAAAAAAACCGGAGAAACCTGCTTTTTTAATGTCAATTGCAGAAGAAAATATTTTCATTTTGGATGAAGCGCATAATTCAAGCGGCTCATCAAACACAGGAAATTTTCTGCAAGGTGTCGTAAGTAAAACAAAGGGAGTTGTATTTCTATCGGCAACATTTGCAAAGCGACCTGATAACATGCCGATCTATGCAATGAAAACTGCCATTGCAGATTGTAACATGAGCCGGGACGAATTGGTAGAAGCAATTACCAGAGGGGGAGTAGCACTTCAGGAAGTTTTATCGTCACAACTCGTTGCGGAAGGTCAAATGCTTCGTCGTGAAAGAAGCTTCGAAGGCGTAGAAGTAAACTATCTCAACCTTGACGATAAATCGGAAGAGCATAGAGCAATAGCTGATAATATTACAGAGATACTTCGTGACATTATTGCCTTTCAATCCAACCATGTAGATGAACAAGTCGAAGAATTAGATAAGATTGCTGTTGCCGAAGGAAAAGAAATTGAAATAAGAGAAGGCACATCACAGGCCGGGGTTGATAATCTTCCATATTTTTCAAAAGTATTTCAGGTGATTAATCAAATGCTTTTTTCTCTGAAGGCAGAATCAGTTGCGGAAAGGGCCATTCATAGATTGAAAGAAGGAAAGAAACCCATTATTGCATTTGCTTCCACAATGGGCAGCTTTATCGAGGCAATGGAAAATGAACATGGAGTGCCCGTTGCAGATGGCGATACTATAAACGCTGATTTTACTGAAGTGTTAAAAAGAGGATTGGACGGCATCTTGCGTTATACGGAAAAAGATATTGACGGCAATCCAGTCTATAAAAAGTTTGAAGTAAGCGAACTGCCAGTTGAAGCTCAAGTGGAATATCACCGCATATTGAATAAAATAAAAGCAGCTTCAACAGGAATTACCATTTCTCCAATTGATGTTATCCTCAAGAAATTAAAAGATGAAGGCTATTCCGTGGCCGAAGTCACTGGCAGAAAATTGGAAGTACAACTCAATACAAAAACTGGTAAGGGTTTGGTGCTTTCCAGGAAAAGAATAAATACCAATGATGCGTTCCGACAATTTAACAACAATGAAGTAGATGTACTGATGATTAATCAGTCAGGGTCAACAGGGGCATCGGCTCATGCAATTCCCACAGCGAAGGTTCCTAAAAACCAGGTAAGGCAGAGGGTGATGATTGTACTACAGGCAGAACTTGATATTAATACTGAAGTGCAGAAAAGAGGAAGGATAAACAGGACTGGACAAATCCTAAAGCCGATCTATGATTATGTGATTTCGGCAATACCGGCAGAGAAAAGACTCATGATGATGCTTCAAAAAAAACTAAAATCTCTCGATGCTAATACTACTTCC
>VBAS01000245.1 GCA_005882975.1 Bacteroidota bacterium
TTATAGCGTCTTCTTCTTTTCCAGGGTAATAAAATAATTTATTGTTGCCTGACATTAAAAAAGTAATCGTTCTTGAATCTCCTGTTGGCATAGGTGGTCCATCAGTTGGCATGTTTAAATTCATAGCAGTTGGTTTGCTAATTTCAGCCGTAAAAACAAAGAAAGTAATAAGAATAAACCCAAGGTCAACCATTGGTGTCATGTCGGTTTTTAATTTGTGTTTTATCATGCGGCGTACACCAGCCCTGGCAGCCCGCATCGGTTGCATTGTTATTTGATCCATAAAACTTTTATATACAAGATTCATAAGTATTATAATTCCACAATCAATCACCGGTAGATATGACTGTTGTCATAGTACTTCTGTATCGTTTCTTACTACTTTTATCATAACTTAACGACATGAAGACAATTATTATCCCTACAGACTTTTCGCCTGGCGCTTCGAATGCAATGCATTATGGAATACAAATGGCGCAGGCTATTAATGCAAGTGTTTTATTATTTCATGCTTACCAGGTTCCGGTAAGTATTGCTGATACCCCTATTGTACTTGTATCCCTCGAAGACCTTGAAAAAAACGCTGAAGAGCAGATGAGTAGTTTAAAAAAAGAAGTAGCGCATATTTGTTCCGATAAAACAAAAATATACAGTGAAACAAAATTGGGTGATGTAACGGATGAATTAGAAGCTCTTTGTAATAAGATTCAACCATTCGCCGTGGTAATGGGAACCAAAGGAAGTTCTGCAGCCGAAAGAGTATTTTTTGGAAGCAATACATTAACTGCTATTCGGCATTTAATGTGGCCTGTGATATGCGTACCCCCGGGTAAGCAATTTGGAAACGGAATTAAAAAGATCGGGTTTGCCTGCGATTTCAGACATGTGGTTGAAACAACACCAACTCACTTTATTAAAGAGATAATAAGAGAATTCAATGCAGAGCTCCATGTATTAAATGTGGACCATAACAATAAACATTTCAAACCCGAAACTCCAGAAGAATCATTGTTGCTGCATACATTATTTGAAGATGTAAAACCATCTTATCATTTTATTGAGCACAAAGAAATAGAAGATGGTATCAATGATTTTACCCAAAAGAATAATATAGATCTTCTAATAGCTATTCCTAAAAAACACAAACTGCTGGAAAGCCTTTTTAAACCAAGTGCAACAAAACAACTGGTTATTCATTCGCATATACCAGTAATGTGTATTCATGAGGACTAAGAGATAAAGAGGTTTATTAGTGAAGAGTTATTAAAGAAAAAAGAGTATGAACGTTCATACTCTTTTTTCTTTCTTTATTTCTTAGCCTAAAATTCTGCACTCTTAGGCGTTCTTGGAAAAGCAATAACATCCCTGATGTTCGTCATTCCTGTAACAAACTGTACCATTCTTTCAAAGCCAAGCCCAAAGCCTGCATGAGGAACTGTACCGAATCTTCTTGTATCAAGATACCACCACATTTCTTCAACAGGAACATGCATTTCTTTCATTCGCTGTTCCAGCTTATCTAATCTTTCTTCCCGTTGTGAGCCGCCAACAATTTCACCAATGCCTGGCGCAAGTATATCCATTGCAGCAACAGTTTTATCATCATCATTTTGCCGCATATAAAACGCTTTGATCTCTTTTGGATAATTGGTAAGTATCACTGGTTTTTTAAAATGCTTTTCTACCAAATATCTTTCATGCTCACTTTGCAGATCCATGCCCCAACCAGTGACCGGGTATTGAAATTTCTTTTTCTTATTATGATTGCTTTCTTTTAAAATCTCAATAGCATCTGTGTAGGTTAATCTTTCAAAGTTGTTATTCAACACAAATTCAAGTTTTTCTACCAACCCCATTTCACTTCTTTTATCCTGGGGCAATTGTTTTTCTTCATCTGCCAATCGCTGTGCAAGAAATTCAAGATCCTCACGATTATTATCTATTGCATATTGAATAATGTATTTAATAAATTCTTCGGCAAGATTCATATTGTCTTCCAGATCATAAAAAGCCATTTCAGGCTCTATCATCCAGAATTCTGCAAGATGCCTTGCAGTATTGGAATTCTCTGCACGAAAAGTAGGACCAAATGTGTAAATGTCTCCGAAGGCAGTAGCACCCAATTCACCTTCCAATTGGCCACTCACAGTTAAATTGGTTGCTTTTCCAAAAAAATCTTCTTTGAAATTAATAGACCCGTCTTCATTTCGTGGAGTATTATCAAATGGAAGAGTAGTTACTTTAAACATTTCACCCGCCCCTTCGGCGTCGCTGGCTGTAATAACAGGGGTATGCATGTACACAAAGCGTTTATCATTAAAAAATTTATGGACAGCATACGCTAATGAATGACGAATGCGAAATACTGAACCAAATGTATTTGTACGAAAACCCAGATGTGCAATCTCTCTTAAAAATTCCAGGCTATGTTTTTTCGGTTGCAAAGGATATTTTTCTGCATCGCTGTCGCCAAGAATTTCAATATGTGTTGCTTTAAGTTCCAGCTTTTGCCCTTTACCCATTGAAGGAATAACAAGGCCCGTAGTTTTTATTGAAGCTGACGTGGTAATGCGTTTTAAAAAATCATCATCATATTTACCTAATTCCACCACTACCTGGAGATTATTATTGGTAGAACCATCATTCAATGCAATAAATTGGTTGTTGCGAAAGGTCCGCACCCATCCCATCACAGTTACTTCCTGGTTGTTTGGTTCCTGCATCAGCAGTTCCTTTATCCTGATTCGCTTATTGAACATTCAATTAAAAATTAAAGTGAGCAAAGATAAAGATGGCCTTCTTGCTATAAACAGGAATATTTCCTGGTTTTGGATTTACATAAGCTATGGGCATGATTTACAAATGTTGAAGCAAATCGTTCAAACCCTGTCCAGCGAACACCCCTGACGGATAAAATTTTTATTTTTACGAAAAACAGTGTATTATTGTGTTGGATATAAACGAGGCTGATAAGTAGTACCCCTAATAACAGCTCATCAGTAACCTCCCTTTCAAACTTAAATTCAAATTTTCAGTACTTAGATTGGCTCTCCAAGTTTGTGACAACATCAAGATTTTTGTATGTACGATATTTTGCAACTGAACGATATGCTCGTTCCTGAGCTGCTGGATATAGCAGATCAACTTAAAATTCAGAACGCTAAAAAATTAGGTAAGCAGGATCTTGTATATAAGATCCTGGACAGCCAGGCTATTGCCGGCGCTAAATCCGGTGCTGCTACCGAAGATAAAAATAAACGCAAGCGTATTATTAAAACCACAACCGGTATCACTACCGAAGAAGCATTAGTTGAAAATAATTCAACAAATCACCCATCAGATGATGATAAAAAACATCTTAAAAAACCTCCAATGTCTCCAAAAAATGCACAGCATCCCGCTAAAGAAGAAAAAACTCCTATAAAAAGAGGACGGAAGAAATCCGACGAATCCGAAGAAAACAACACAGCAAATCAGGTCGCTCCCGCTGAAGAAAAAATGAGCAATGCCCCCGAAACTGAAGTTGCGGAAATAAATGCAAATACAGAAGATAACACTCAAACCCAAACCCAAACCGAAACATCAACACCGGCAAATAAATTTTATCCGCCGCGTCGTGACCAGGTATTTAATATCGAGTTTGATGGGGTTATCCTGTCAGAAGGTGTTTTGGAAATGATGCCAGATGGATATGGGTTTCTTCGTTCTTCCGACTATAATTATTTATCCTCTCCTGATGATGTATATGTATCGCCATCACAAATAAAATTATTTGGATTAAAGACAGGTGATACTGTTCACGGTGCAGTGCAGCCACCAAAAGAAGGCGAAAAATATTTTGCTTTATTAAAAGTAGATACGATCAATGGCAAGAGCCCTGAAGAGGTTCGAGACCGTGTGCCATTCGATTATCTGACTCCACTGTTCCCATTTGAAAAATTAAATTTATTTACTCAGCCTAATGATTATTCTACAAGAATAATGGATCTGTTTACACCAATTGGTAAAGGACAGCGCGGATTAATTGTTGCCCAACCTAAAACGGGTAAAACAATGTTGCTGTAAGCTGTGGCAAATGCCATTGCAGAAAATCATCTGGAGATATATTTAATGGTTGTACTTGTTGATGAACGTCCTGAGGAAGTAACAGATATGGAGCGCAGTGTAAAAGCGGAAGTAATCGCTTCTACATTTGATGAACCGGCAGAGAAACACGTTAAAGTTTCTACTATTGCTTTACAAAAAGCAAAACGCCTGGTGGAATGCGGCCATGATGTTGTGATATTACTTGATTCCATTACACGTCTTGCCCGTGCACATAATACAGTTGCTCCTTCATCAGGTAAAGTTTTATCTGGCGGTGTAGAAGCAAATGCAATGCAAAAACCTAAACAATTTTTTGGCGCTGCCAGGAAAATTGAATTTGGTGGTTCATTAACGATTATCGCAACGGCGCTGGTAGATACGGGTAGTAAAATGGATGAAGTGATCTTTGAAGAATTTAAAGGAACCGGCAATATGGAATTGCAGCTTGACCGGAGATTATCTAACAGAAGAGTATTTCCTGCTATTGATCTTACAGCATCATCAACCCGACGTGACGATCTGCTACTCGAAAGAGATGTATTACAGCGTATGAATCTTCTCCGTGTTTATCTTACTGATATGAATACCGAAGAATCTATGAATGAACTTCTACGTCGTATGAAAGGGACCAAGAGCAATGAAGAGTTCCTTGCCAGTATGAATGGATAATTAATTCAACTTCTTTTCCCGGAAAAAATCACTATCGGAAGTTTCCTCGTTTTTAATTGAAATATTACGATAAGGCTATTCAATGGCTTTGCACAATCAAAAGAGGCATAAATTCGTTATTACATATCGATTAACCGAGAATCCTTAACCTCTGAAATGCAAGTCTCCGCCTTAGCCAATATCAATAAGAAAAGCATTAAGCTTACTGTACTTTTTTTATTATCACCACTTTTCTTTTTTGCACAATCACTTACGGGTTTATGGACAGGAACATTTACCAACGATAGTAGCTGGGTCAGGAAAGATCAATCTTTCGAAATTGCATTAACCGAATACCGGGGAAAAGTATATGGCTATTCCCGCAGCGAGTTTATTGTAAATGATACCTTATACTATATTGTAAAAAGAGTAAAAGGAACTATCGAAGGTGATGTATGTGAAGTAAAGGATGATGAAATTGTTTCTTATAATTTTCCAACAAAATTGGAAAAGAAAGTAAAAGTGACCAGCACTTTTTACCGAAATAAAAAAGACAGCATCTGGTATCTTGCCGGCAAGTGGAAAACAAATCAAACAAAAGAGTATTATACCCTCACGGGTAAGATTGATGTTAAAGAAGAAAAAGATCTTACTGCCTCAAAAATATTTCCGCATCTTGAAGAACTTAAGCTGGCCAATGATGTTGCTTTTTACAAGGATAGAAAAAAAGAGACAACAGCATCAGTTGCGGCAAAGAAAGAACCCGAAATTATTAAGCCCGAACCAAAGGAAACCTTCGTTAGCATTAACAAGCCAGAGAAAAGAGCCGATGAAATAAAAAATCCAGAACCTAAGAAACCAGAAACGGCTGTTTTACCAAAGGCAGATGTAGTAATGATAAAAACAGAAGAAAAACAACAAGACAAACAAAAATCTGTTACAAATAATGATCAGGGTCTCGTCAATAAAGAACCAGAAGTCAAAATCACTGATACTAAAAAGACTGAAGACAAGAAAGAAGAACAATCTATTGCCAAAATTGATCCGCCTTTAACTAACAAACAACAACCTGTAACGGCACAGAAACCTGAAGTAAAAGTTGAACAGTCTTCATTGGCGAAAGATCTCAATCTTTCAACAAACAAGCCTGATGAAAAAATAGAAAAAGCAAAAATTCCTGTATCAAACAATAATGATATAGCCAGACAAAAAATTGACAAACCAATTGATATAAAAAATACTACAAACAATCCTGTTAGCTCTGTTTCACCAATTCAAACAAAAGAAATTATTCCAACTCCCATAAAAAATAGCGAGCCTGTTACCAAAACCCAGACCAATAGTGAAAAGAAGGAATCACCTTCTTTTGCTTATACCGAAATAAAAAAAGAGACGTCGTCAAAAAAACCAATCCTCAAAAAGCCTGTTGATATAAATGGCCCTGCTGCTCTTATTGAAGAACGAAAATCGGAATTCAACCAGTTTGTAAATTTTAAATCGGATAGCCTTGAATTGGCTCTCTATGATAATGGGGAAATAGATGGTGATACAGTGAGTGTAATAATGAACGGCGAAATTATTCTTGCCAAACAGGGATTGAAAGCTTCTGCGATTAAGAAAACTATTTATATTACTC
>VBAS01000092.1 GCA_005882975.1 Bacteroidota bacterium
TGTCAATTTTACCAACCCGGAGGTACAACTCTATAGCGGTTCTTGCGGATCGCTGGCTTCTATCGCATGTGGTACTACAACATTAACCTCATCTGCATTAAGTATTGGATCTACATATTATATACGTGTTTCAAATATTGGAAGTAATGTTGCCAGCAATGGTGGGTTTAGTATATGTGTAACTAATCCTCCTCCTCCTCCATCAAATGATGATTGCGGTGGAGCAACAACTTTAACTTCGGCAACCACATGTACTAATATAGCCGGCACAATTGAAAGCTCAACAGCTTCTGGTCCTCCTACTGGTTGCGCATCCGGTGGAACACATTATGATGTATGGTATAAATTTGTCGCTAGCAATACTACTCACATCGTTACTATCAGTGTACTTGGTTCTAATTTAACCAATCCCGAGAGTTTCTGTTGCATGTGGTACTACCACATTAACTTCATCTTCATTAAGTATTGGAGCAACTTATTATGTAAGAGTATCAAATATTGGAAGCAGTCCAGCAATTAATGGGGACTTCAATATATGTCTAACACATCCATTGCCCCCTCCAGCAAATGATGATTGTGCTGGTGCGGTTACATTGACTTCGTCAACCAACTGTACAAATACAGCTGGTACATTGGTAAGTGCTACCGCTACCGCTGGTCTTCCAGCTGGTTGTGAGACCGGAGGCACACACTATGATGTCTGGTATAAATTTGTTGCTTCTGGTACTACTCATGCTGTTACTATTAGCGGACAAGGAATAAATTTCACCAATGCCCAGGTACAATTATACAGTGGTACATCATGTGGATCTTTAACGTCTATTGCTTGTGGAAATACATCTTTATCATCGACCACACTAACTAATGGCGCTACTTATTATATAAGAGTTTCGAATGTTGGCAGCAACATGTTTAGTAATGGTGCATTTAATATCTGTGTAACTCATCCGCCAGCCTCGGTTAATGTTGTTGCGGGCCGTATGAATGAAGTTTATAAACAAACAACGCTATCCGGATCCGGAGTTTTACAATATCCATGGGATGTTACTTATGGTCCCGACAATAATTTATGGATCACAGAATCGAGGGGCTATAAAGTTTACAAGATGGACCCGAATACAGGAGCTAAAACAACTGTGCTTGATATATCAATGGGAAGTACATGGCTACCTGCTCCTTCAGATTCATTAAATGTTCAATTCAATACTAACTGGCCACAAGGCGGTCTCGCTGGCCTAGCTATTCATCCAAATTTTATGGATGGAACAGGCACCCATGATTATGTATATATCTCTTATGTTCATAGAGACCTGGGAGGAAGCTCACCGACCGGATTGATATATAGAAATAAATTAGTAAGGTTTACATATAATCCTGGTACTGGTAGATTGGAATCACCAGCCGTATTATGCGATACGATACCTGGAAGTAATGATCATAATTCACAAAGGATAATTATAGCACCGGTTACTGTAGGTGGTCCTAGCTATTTATTCTATGCAGCAGGAGATATGGGTGCCGGTCAATTCAGTAACCGTACCCGGCCAAATAAAGCTCAGAACCCTGCATCGTATGAAGGAAAAATTTTAAGATTTAACCTGGATGATGATGGAGATGCCGGCGCAGCTGCATGGATACCTAATGATAATCCATATTCTGCAACAAGTGCCGTGTGGAGTATTGGTATCCGAAATAACCAGGGATTTGCATATGATCCTGCTTTAAATATTTTGTATGGTGCATCACATGGACCATATAGTGATGATGAAATAAATATTATTGAAAAGTTTACAAACTACGGTCATCCTTTAATAGAAGGATTTGTTGATGGAAATTATAATGGTAATTCTGTTCAAGGTACTAATACCAGCGTTTCCGCAGGTGCTCCTTACACTGATAACCTGGGAGTATCCAGTTGTCCGCCAATTGGCAATGAAGCTACAAACAGAACAGCTATTAATGCAAGTGGAAACGGGGTTTATAAAGATCCTCTTTTTTCGGCCTACCCATGGTCACAGGCACAAATCACTAATATCTGGCAAACTAATCCGGGTAATGCATTGCCTGCACCCGGCTGGCCAACAGAAGCCTGGTCTGGATTAGATCTTTATAGAAATACATTAGTTCCCGGTTGGAAAAATTCATTAGTCGCTGGTTCATTAAAATGGGGTCGTCTTTTAAGGTTAAGACTGGATGCAACCGGCACTACAACAGCACCAACAAATTCTGTAAGTGACACCATTAGTTATTTTAATAGTCAAAACCGTTTCAGGGACCTGGCGTTTTCGCCTAACGGAAAAGACATTTTTGTTGTCATGGATAATACATCAACCACATCGGGTCCGGGTTCAGCCAATCCTGTTGTACCCGGTTGTGCAGGCTGCGTTCAAAAATATACCTTCCTTGGATATAATGATGTCGCAGGCAAAAGTTCTATTCCTACTTCAATTGATGTTACCAATGGTACAGTTAATTCTTGTAATACAGGAACAACAGTAACCATTGATAATACAAACAATAACCTTTGGGTTCCGATCACTGGTCCTGATGGAAACATCATGGCGGAAATTTATGCGAATGGAAATAACCTCGGAACTGTTACGTCCAGTTTTTATAAAAACTCGGGACCTATCCGTGTAGCAAATGGCACTCATTATCTTGATAGAAATATGACCATTACACCACAAACGCAGCCTTCATCAACAGTAAAGATCAGGCTCTATTTGTCAAAAGCTGAGTTAGATGCTTTGATAGCTGACGGAGCCAGCAATGTTACTGCGATCGGTAATTTGAAAATTTATAAAAACAACGATCCTTGCAGCAGCGTTATAAGTGCGTCGCCTATTGAAATAATTCCAACATTTGCTGAAGCCCATGGTGCAAATGGCTATATGTTGCAAGGAAATATAACCAGCTTCTCCTCGTTTTATTTCGCTGCAAATACATTTACACTGTTTACACTGCCATTAGATCTTCTTTCGTTCACAGGCCATTTACAAAATGACAATTCAGTTTTATTAAATTGGAAAACGGAGAACGAGATCAATACTTCGCATTTTGTTATAGAAAGAAGTGCGGATGGTACTCGTTTTAACGGCATTGAAAATGTAACTGCTAATGGAAGGAACAATGCAGGCGCATCATTTAATTATTCATTTACTGACAATGATGCAATTAATCAATCATCACAAAGACTTTATTACAGGTTGAGAATGGTTGATATCGATGGCAACTTCAAATACTCAAATATTATTTCTGTATCATTCCCGCTTATAACAAGTAAATTAAGCATATCTCCAAACCCTGTACTCACTACAGTGAGAGTAGCAATTACTTCAGAAGCTGATGGAAGAGTTCATTGGAAGTTGACGGATAATGTGGGAAGGGTGATACAAAAAGGATCAGAGAATGTGAAAAAAGGCGCTGGAAATAACTTTACTATTAATATGAATAAATTACCAGCTGGTACTTATAATTTAAATGCTATAGGCGCAGGTATTGATCAAAATGTGAAAATGCAAAAACTGTAAACTGATATCAGAAAGTTTTAAATCCCATATTTTAAAACCCCGGCTTAAGTGCTGGGGTTTTTTGTTGCAAAAAATTATGTAGAATCATTTTAAAACAAGCTTAAAGAAACTCCGCCATAATAATTTCTGCCTGCTGCTGCATTATAATAACGACCACCAGCAGCATTAATATCATTCCCGAGACTATAGGTAACATCAAATGCATTTTCGATACCTGCAAACAATTCAAGCTTGTTCTTTTTCTTAAGATCTTTTCTCCATCCTATTCTTGTCCCTAAAAGATTATAGGAAGAAGCAAATTCACTATTAGCGTCATTTAAAGGAATGGGATCGCTATAATAATAAGTAAGATTGATATAGATACCCGGTTTAGTTGAAATATCTAAGCCGGAAGCCACGGTATTCTTAGCCACGCTTGGTAATTTTTTTCCACTATAATTATTTGTGAGTTGTTTAAACTCATCATACGTAAAATCATTCCATGTATAACTAATCCACAGTCTGGCTGTATTGACGAATGAATTATTTTTTAAAAGCAAGTAAGAAACCTGTGACTCAACTCCTTTCTGTTTTGTTGAACCTGCATTAACAAAATAATCGCCATTAGTTGCATCTCTTCTTTGGACAATTGCATCTTTTAAACGGTAATCAAAAACATTTACCTCTGCATATAATTTCCGTTGTAGCCAATTGCTTTTAAATCCTGCCTCATAATTAATTCCATGTTCTGCATTTAGCTCTGTACTTATTACACTGGTAGAAGGCAATACTTCAGCCGTTGTTGGAGGGGAAAAACCTTTAGCTACACTTGCATATAAATACAGATCTGCTACAATTTTTTTTGAGATCGCCAATCTCGGAGCAGCTTCATTTTTATATGATCTTGTTTGCTCTGGTAGTGTAGGAATAGAAAGCCTTTTTATTTTTATTGATGATTGATTAATGCTAAGGCCGGCAGTAATATTTATATCATACTTCAATCTCAGATCTGCCTGTGAAAAAATTGACCAGATGCCATTACTTACATCGTCATTTGTAAGTGTTGTTGCTGGTTTACCATTCGCATTTTGATAGGTATGTATGTTGAAGTACCCTTTTTGCGCCTCTGCACCAAAAATTACTTTGACTTTCTCGTTCACAGTTGAAGGTTTCCATGTGAATACTGTTCTTCCGCCGAAATGAGGTTCTGTTCTTGCTTCGTAATTACGGAAAGTCGGATTCTTAATATCCGAATAAGCACCATAAAAGATCAAAGTGTTTTCAAAGTGGTCATTGAATTTATAATGATTATTAAATCCGCCAAACCATGTTTTCTGATAAATCGCCGCTTTTGCTGTTTCAGCACTTGGGAATGCTCCTGCTGCAGGGCGGGCTGCCCGGGGATTTTTTTGATATTCGGCTTTTGTAAGAGCACCTGGTGTTTGATAATAAAGATCCCCATAAAGAAAATTAAAATGCAATGTTTCTTTTTTTCCTGCGATTACCTGGGATCGCCATGTCGCAACATCTCTTCGCATTGAAGTATGATCCCTGTAACCATCACTTTGTTCATGGGAATAAGTAAAAGAATTTCTGAAATTACTTTTACCCTGGTTAAACTGAACATTGACATTACTATGATCATAACTACCATAAGAGAGGCTAACCATTAGCCCCGGCTCCGGTTGTGCAGTATTACTGTTGATCAAAATTGCACCACCTGTTCCTGCTCCGTACAAGCTTCCCGCCGGGCCTTTGATTAGTTCTATCGAATTGAAATTATAATAGCTCAATTGATTCAAATAAGTATTGCCACCCGGATCAGTAAAAGGAATCTCATCCCAATAAACTTTTACGTTTCTAACACCAAATGGTGAACGCAAAGTGCTTCCCCTTATATTCATGCGGTAACTACCGGGAGAACGTTCTTCCATTCTCACTCCCGGTGTACTATTAAGTGCCGGAAGAATGTTTGTATTGCTGAATCGTTCAAGGCTGCCTTTATTTATTTTATTAATTGCAGCAGGAACTTTTCGAAGATTTTGATTTTGTTCATATGCTTTGACAATCACCTCACCAAGTATTTGTGAAGTGTCAGCCGTATCATTTTGTGAGTTTGAGATATGATAAATGGCCATGCAAACTAGCAGGCACGTAGCAGTTTTTCGCATAGTATTGGTTTGTCGTTGGTACAAAAGTACATTATTCAACTCCGTAAAACCAAAACCGCCAGTATACCGGCGGTTTGTACTTTAGAAAAAACTATTTCTAATATCTATTAGATGTTCATTTTTACCGGGCAATTATTATTTTTTCAGTTCTTATATTTTTTCCATTTGCTTCCTTAATTCTCAATACATATAATCCATTTGAAAGGTCATTTATATTAACCTTTGTAGAAAGCTCTTTGGTTTGAATATTTTTTACAAGTTTTCCATTTATATCAAATAATTGCACCAGCCTGTTTTCAACTGCATAATTATATATTATAAAATAAGTATGAGCGGGGTTTGGATATATATCAATGCTTTTATCTTTAAGATCATCTGAAACTTTGCTTTCAGTAAGTAATTGACTCATTGCTCGTGCAGGTGCTGCTGGTTGATATGTAAATTCCAAAATACTTCCGGGATTTGCGGGTGTAGTAGTCACATTGCCGGTCGGTCCGGATGTAGAGCCACTGGAGTCACAAGCAACATATAATTTTAATCCATCTGGTGATACAACTATGTCTCTATATCGCCCCATTCCACGGAAGTAATTAATTGTATCAGAAATTATGCTCTGCCCATCATTGCTCAATTTATATCTTGCAATAACACCTGCTTTCAACGTGGCGATCAATAATGAATTTTGCCAGCCTGGAATGGCAACGCTTCCATAAAAATCAGTTCCGGACGGTGCCATAGAAGGCCAGGTCATATTATCACCACCAGTAGGAGGATTGGATGAAGGAAATATTGAACGCAACGGTTCTTTTGCATTAAGCGTAGCACAATTGTTTTGTTCATTAACTACAGCAAAACCACCAATTGTCATTCCATTATAATTACCATCACAGTAACCCGCAACTTGTGGCCATCCATAATTCCGGCCAACTTGTATAACATTTATCTCATCATCACTGAATGGTCCATGCTCACTGCTATATAAAATATCGGCTCCATTTACATTACCCCAAACAAGACCTTGCGGATTACGATGACCTAAAGTATACACTGCGGTCTTTTGCCCACCATTTGTAAATGGATTATCTGACGGTATCCATGAACCAACGCCATCAGGCTCTGTATTAAGTCTTAAAATTTTTCCTTCGTATATATTTATATTTTGCGCATTGTTAGTACGTGAAATATTATCAAACTGCCCGGCGCCCATATCACCAACTGAGTAATATAATTTCAAATCAGGCCCGATAGCGATCCGTGCAGAGTTATGATCATTACTTCCGGGAATATTTTCCAATATTGTAACAGGGCTTTCCAGCACACGGGTTGAAAAGTTATATGTATATCTTTCGATCCTTGTTTTTCTAACAGTACTACTTAATGATTGATACGTATAAGAAATATATACAAATGGTTTCCCTGTTAAAAATTGCGGATGTAAAGCAAGTCCCATCAAACCGTCTTGTCCGCCAACAAGAACCATTTTGGAACCTAATGTAAGGACGACAGTTTTTATATTCGTTAACGGATCTATATAATTCACTCTTCCTGCAAACCGTTCAGTGTACCATATATTATTATCCGGCCCATAAACAAGGTCATGCGGCATTCTTTGATTTCCTATGACCGTACGTACAGAAAAAGATTCATTAGCGAGGATTGTTGGTATAGTTGATACACTCATCGCGATGCTTGTTGATTGATTTCCCACAGCATCCTTAGCAACTACTGTCATTGAATACGTGGTGTTTGGCAAAACACCTGTAACACTATAAGATGTACCGATAAGAGTAGCGGCATTCATTTTTAGCCCATTCTTATAAACATCATAGCCAATTACGCCTACATTATCAGTTGAGGGAGACCAGGAAAATGTAAATGACGTTGTTACAATATTGGCAGCTGCAAGATTGGATGGCGCAGTAGGCGGCTGTGAATCCATGCTATTGTTTACAGATAAGTATGTGCCGGGAATTACTTCACCTGGAGCAGAAATATTTTGCCCGGGTTTCGTCCACGCCACCGATAAATTATCACTCCCTGTACCTTCTTTCATCAAAACTTCTATGTAATATTTTTGACCTGCTAATAGAGAAATAGCAACTGACTTTTGTGTCGCCGATTTAGTCCATTGTCTTGACTTTGTAGCACTCGTGTTGTAAGCTATCCTCACTTTATTGGCCGGGCTAATAGTTGTGCTTAGCCAAAGTTCTGCACTTTCATCGCTGGCAATCCAGAAAATATAATTACCTGTTGTAGGCGGACAGATATATCCATATACTTTCATTCCGAAATTGTTCCCACTATTTTCTGGTATTTCAAAAATAGTATAGGTACCGGAAGTGGAAGGACTGTTTGGATAATTTGGATTAGAAGTAAGATTAGTTACGGCAGAACCGGTAATATTATTCCAACGCTGGTAATTAATACTTCCAAGACCCGGACAACTTTGCGCAAATGAGTTAATCAAAACAAATACAAAGACGCCGGCGGTGTAAATGTTCTTCATAAATAGTGGCAGTTTAGAATTAAGAAGTGGTTCGATAAAAACTAAAGTTATAACGAATGTTTAATTAATGAATAAATTGGCAGGTGATTGAAATCAATATTCTAAAATAAAATTCAGATGTCAGATCACACATAAGGTCATTTGTCCTGGAAAGCAGTGTCATTCATTCTAAAAGTTGGTTATTCTTAATTATGTATTTTTACATCAATACATAAAATATGAATCCGGCAAACAAACCAATAATCGGTGTTACTTGTGGCGACCTAAATGGAATAGGGACTGAACTAATAATAAAAGTATTTTCAGACAGCCGTATCCTGGAACTTTGCACCCCTGTAATATTTGCTTCGAACAAGGTTCTTAATTTTTATCGTAAAGCTTTACCAGAATTCAATTTTAACTGGCAGAACATAAAAGACCTTTCCCGCCTGAATGCAAAACAAATGAACATCTATAATTGCTGGGAAGAAGATGTGAATATTACTCCCGGTCAGCTAACTGATGTCGGTGGAAAATATGCTGTAAGATCATTACAGGCTGCTGTACATTCATTAAAACAAAATCAAATAGATGGTCTTGTTACAGCCCCAATTCATAAAAAAAATGTACAATCAGCTGAATTTAATTATACGGGTCACACCCCTTTTTTAAAAAGTTTTTTCGGGGTAAATGATGTGGTAATGCTATTGTTTGCAAATGAATTTCGTGTGGCGTTGGTTACTGAGCATGTACCCGTTAATGAAGTAACTGCAAATATTTCAAAAGAAATCATTCTTAGAAAACTAAATATCCTGAATGAAAGTTTAAAAAAGGATTTTGGTATAGATAAGCCAAAGATCGCTGTGTTAGGATTAAATCCACATGCAGGTGATGAAGGCTTGATCGGAAAAGAAGAAGAAACAATAATTAAACCAGCTATAAAAGAGGCGAAACAAAATAACATGCTCGTGACTGGTCCATTCAGTGCTGATAGTTTTTTTGCCAAACAATATCATGGTCGTTTTGATGCTGTGCTTGCAATGTATCATGACCAGGGACTTGTTCCTTTTAAAACCCTTACTTCAGGTGAAGGTGTTAATTATACCGCAGGTCTTCCTGTTATAAGAACATCACCAGACCACGGAACTGCATTTGATATTGCAGGAAAGGGAAAAGCAGATGAATCTTCGTTTCGCACTGCCGTTTTTGAATGTCTTAATATAATTAATAGGAGATATGAATATGAAGAAAGTCACAAAAACCCTTTGAAAAAAATCACTTCTGCAATCCTTGCCAACCAGGAAGATGAAAGGATCGAAGAAAATTAATTTAGAAAGCGAATAAAAGAATTATTCAGAATTTCTAAAACCTTTTTCCTGACAGCGATTTTGTTTTACGGTTTATTTGAGCCCATACGATTAAAATTGTAACTCACAGTTAGCATAAAGAATCTTGGTACAACATTGGACTTTACATCCTCAAAATAATTTTCTCCAATTATCCTGTTGATCCCATTATTCTGATTTAAGATATCATAAACCGTGAGTTTGATCTCGCCATTATTTGTTTCCAAAAATTTCTTTGCGAAAGATAAGTTCCATAAAAAAGCATTTTCATTATAGCCAGCACTTCGTCCGGAGTTAATATAGTAATCGAGATCAGTAAGAAAATAAAAATGGTTTTTAAGCCGATATGTGAAATCCGCGGAATAAGACTGGTTAAAATATTTTGTATTAGATCCTTCCTCTACTCCATAAGCAATAACATTGTAAATAACACCGCCACTCACACCCACATCAAACTTATCTTTTTCGTAATTTATACCAGCGGATTGATCAAACTGGAACGTAGAAGTAAAATTCTTTTGCTTGTATAAAAGATTTGCATCCCGGCTCAGGTACATCATATTGGTGAAATTCAAATTCAATCCTTTTATGTTGTTTACTGGAAAATTCAAAGATGAAGAGCCCGAGATATTTACCGATCCATTCATATTTTCGGGCTTATAGATAATAGTCACCGGGTTCAATGAATCAATACTGTTAACAATTTTATTTCCCGTATAGTTAACACTAAGACTTGCAGAAAAAAATCGTTGAGATGCCAGGGCAAATGAATTGTAATTAATATTAATGTTATTTATAAACTCCTGCTTCAAGGAAGGATTCCCGGTTTTTATCAATAAAGGGT
Organism: Bacteroidota bacterium; assembly: GCA_005882975.1. Classification (GTDB taxonomy): domain Bacteria; phylum Bacteroidota; class Bacteroidia; order Chitinophagales; family Chitinophagaceae; genus VBAS01. Next base: position 10,356 of record VBAS01000092.1, read on the forward strand.
TGCTAACATCAGGAACATCCTGTAGTTGATTTACATTTGGCGCATTTGTTCTACCCCTGTAATAGATCTTTATATTTTTGGAACGTGTAATAGCATAATTAATATTGGCAGTTGGAAAAAGATTAGTGAAGCGCTGATGAATAGTGGTGTCTTTCCCCGTAGAAAGAGCAACACTCCGGTTTTCTAAATTGCTTACCTGGTAGCCAAGTCCCACCTGGTAATTGATCTTTTTTAATTGCTGCCGGAAATTGACTCCCGCCCTGTTTGAAGAATTTGAATAGTCAAAATAATTTGTGAGCTGCGAATTCAATTGATCATACTTGCCAGAGCCTGAATTAAAATCATATGTTTTTTTATCAGAAATAGTATTACTTGCTGCGAAAGCATAATTTATTTCAAAAAGTTTATTGCGGTCGATTGGCTCTGTATAAGAAGCGCTGATCGTATTGTTACCGGACTCGTTTTCCTGGAAAGACTTTTGATTAAGATCTATAAAAGAAGCAATGGAACCATTTTTTTTATATGCCGTTACAGGAGAAATATTATATCCTTTTGAATCACTGCCAGTGGGACTATTTCTCCAGCCCATAGTAAATGTTCTGCCTGTTCTTTTAAATTTTCTGCGATAAAGTAATTCACCAGAATAATTTATTCCATCCCTGTCATCGTGTTTATTTGTTCTTACTTCGGTAGCTATATATTTATCGATACCATCTGAGAACGTAACGCTTGTGTCAGCTGTTACTCCTTTGTATTGTTGTTTACTAAAATTGGCCGTGTATAATATAGAATTCATGGAATCGATGGTATATTCCCATCTGGCATTTATCCTGTGAGTCCTGTTACCATGAATAATATTGCTGTAAGTATTTGTTTCAGATGCGGAATCACCGGGGAAGGTGTTTCTTCTGAATTTATCTTGTTCAAGAACATTTGAGTTATCGGTATAAAAATAACTGCCTCGAAAATCGATCTTTGGTCCCCATGTATCATTAAAATTTACTCCTGCAGAAAGTGGCCTGTTTACTCCTCCCGATGAGCCACCTGATGCATTCGCCATACCCGAAGCACCGCCATTAGAAACTGATGAACCTCCCTGTGAAGAAACATCAGTAAACGTATAGCTCGTTTTATTTGTGTTGTTTGCTGATCCAACGAACGATATACGTTGATCCCCTCTGAAATGATTTACTGAAAAATTTCCTTCATAACGGGAATCGCTTCCTAATCCTATAGCAGCTCTTCCGAAATCACCTTTCCTTTTATCTTTCTTTAACTTGATGTTGATAGATTTTGTACGGCTGCCATCATCGACCTTCGTAAATCTCGCTTGTTCACTCATATCATCAAAAACCTGTATCTGGTCCACCATATTAGCTGTTAAATTCTTAGTTGCAATTTTAGGATCGTTACCAAAAAATTCTTTGCCATCTACATATACTTTTTGCACTTGTTCACCCATTGCCCTGATCGTTCCATCTTTCTGCACTTGAACACCCGGTATCTTTTTTAGGACGTCTTCCACGGTTGCATCTCGTTTGGAGTTAAACGCATTTGCTTTGAATGAAATGGTGTCTCCACTCATTCTAACCGGGCTTGCATCACTAATAACAACACCGGTAAGCGTTTTATATTCAGGTTGCATTATTATGGTTCCGAGATCTGCAATACGTTTAGCCGCAGAAATGGAAAAAGATCTCTTGTAAACTTCATACCCGGTGAATGACACAAATAATTGATAATCCCCGATGGAAATATTTTTCAGTTCAAAAAAACCGTTTACATCAGAAATCGTGTAACCGACAAGTGACGAATCTTTTTTTTGTAAGACAGAGATCGTTGCATTGCTAAGTGAGTGAGAACTACTGTCACTGAGTTTACCTTTTACCGTGCCTTGCTGTGCAGATAAAAAATATGGCAATAAGCCACTTAAGATCACCAGGGCAAGGATTCTCATGAATTGGATTTGTCGATATAAAGATAATTCCTGTTTTGCTTTTAACAGGTATTACAAACATGAAATCTCTCAATATAAAACGAATAAAGAATGCCTTTATTTGAGAAAAATAAACATCCACGAAAATGTCCGGATATTAAAAGAATATTTACTTAGAAGAAATACAGAAAAGGTAGTTATTTAAAAATTGAATCATTCACCCCTTTATTTATTAAATATTCTGAGTATGAGATCTCGACCTTTCCCTTTTTGTTTTTAAGATCTTCACCTGGCTTTTTTTCTGTCCCATCATCATAATCGAATGTAACTCCCTTTGGCAGTTTATAATCTTTAGTGTTAAAAGAAAAAATTACTTTATCCGGTAAACCATAGGCAATGTATTTGCCATAGCTCATTTCCAGCTCATAAGTACCATTGTCTCTTGTAGTATTTTTTGCCTTTTTTATCAATTCAGCTTTTTCATCTATATAAAGAGTAGACAAAACGATCTCTGAATTTTCTTCTGATGGCAGTAGTTTAATAATTCTTAATCCCGTTGAAGGTTCGGTTCCCGCATCAATTATTTCATAATTTCCAGAACCGGAAAGAAATTTTGCAAGATTTATATTGACACAGCCTTTTGGAATAAATGAGATGCCATTTTCATTTACAATTTTCATTTTATCAGGCTTTTTATAATATACTTTCACTGATGCGATCGGTGCCTTTATAAAAATCACATTTGTTTTCAATTTTCCTTTAGCAGTATAATCATTTACCTGTTCCAGTTTTGCTTTTATTTTATTTACCAGTTCTTGCGGAGTTTGCGCCGGAAGCTGGCTAAACAAAAACAAAACAAAAAACAGTGTCAATATCTTTTGCATTCAGCTTAAAATATTTTTTCTTTTAAAATACCAAAAAGCGACCCCTAAAAAAAATGCAGTATACGCAATAAGTATCCCTGCACTTTTCAGTATAGCTGAAACATTTTCAATAGATCCTTTTTCTGTTACTCCATCCACTGCTTTTACATAGAAAAAACCTTTCCATCCCAACATATGTGTTGTGAACAAGTAAGGTTTTATTGTTTCATCATAAAATGGGATCTGCATTTGTGTAAGTATTGTAAAAACAATAATAACACAAACCGTAATTACAATTGGTCCAATGGAATTGTCTGAAAAAACCGAAAGCATAAAAGCAAGTGCTGAAACACATATAAGTCCAATTGCTGCAAAACAAAATGCCAGAGCATAACGCCATAACACATCATCTGATTCCATAACATTAAACTGAAGTTCCCTTGGCACACCAAGCCAGTTCACGCCAAATAAAAGGATGCTCAGAAACAATGCAAGTACCGCCACCCATATCAGTAACAACAATGTATAAATAACAGATGCAGTAAATTTTACAATCAGCAATTGTATCCTGCTAACTGGTTTTGATACGAGAAGCCTAAGTGTTCCCATGCTTGCTTCACCAGCGATTGAATCGCCAGACACTAATGCAACAAGAATTGGAATATGAATAAGTAAAAGGTTTAATATTACAAAACATACAAGATAGCCATTCAAAATAGTTTTAATTGGCACTTCTTCAAAAGTATCCCCCATCCCACTCATCATAAGGCCAACATATTCTTTTCCCCCGAATTTTAATGCAATTTGAATAAGAATAATGATCAATGCAATAACAGCAAATGCAATATATGTTCTTGGTTTTTTGAAGATCTTAAATATTTCTATTTTCAGCAATTCTATCATATTAATGAGATGTAAGAGATAAAAAGTAATCTTCCAATGAATTCTTTTTATGGATTGAAAAAATATCCTGTTTCATTTCTACCATTTTCTGAACAAAAACCGGCACTTCCTCTCTGTTCATTTGCATAATGATCTTTTGCCCATTTGTAGAAATGATCTTATTGGCCCAGGCTGTTTGCTTCAATTGCAATTCAAATTCTTTTGCAGACCTGGTTTCAACTTCTATTCTTGACTGCTCAGGATTCAATAATTCATTCATATTTCCTTCTGCAATTTTTTTTCCTTTATGAATGATCAGCAATGAATCTGCAACTTGTTCCATTTCACTTAACAAGTGGGAGGAAATAAATACAGTTTTTCCTTCATCCTTACTTAGATGATTAATTAGCTGCCGGATATCTGCGATACCCTGCGGATCTAATCCATTCATGGGTTCATCCAAAATAATAAGATCAGGATCATGAACTAGGGCCACAGCGATCCCTAATCTTTGCTTCATGCCCTGCGAATATGTTTTTATTTTACTATCTGCTCTTTCTGCAAGACCTACTTTTTCCAGCTTTTCAATTAATTGTTTGCGGTTAAGTTTTAAGCCACTCATTATTGCAAACAAGTTCAGGTTCTCAATTGCCGTAAGATATTTATACAGATCAGGTTTTTCAATTATAGCGCCGATTCGCTGCAAAATTTCTTTTCTATGTGTGGAAAGATCAAGTCCAAAAATTTTAATCTCACCCTTGCTAGGTTTAATTAAGCTTAACAGCATTCGTATAGTAGTAGATTTTCCTGCACCGTTTTGACCCAAAAAACCGTAAACACCATTCTCTTTTACAGTAAAAGTCAAATTGTCGACTGCGGTTATTTCCTTAAATGATTTCGTTAATCCACTAACATCAATGATTGAAGACATATAGTAATAGTACGAAATTCAAAATTATTTTAGAAAATCTTTTATTGAAAATGAACCTATTGAAATTTTATTTAAAAAAAATCCTTAGGAAAACTTGCAATGACAAAATGTGCATATTACGTTTGTGTCATCGTAACAATTATCCAACGTATCCACGAAAAAACCCGATAAGCAATCCGTACTGATACCTCCTCTAAAGAAAAAGTTTCCCGGTAACATTACGGCTGCTTCAGAAAGAAAGAAACAATAATCCGTTTTTATACACTCAACTCTAAGAAAATGAAAAAGATCTTTACTCTTTGCTCACTTATTACATTAACACTTTGTGCAAATAATTCATTTGCACAAATCAACGAAAACTTTAATAATGGGTTTGCTCCCCTTCAAGCTGATTGTTGGCAATTCACCAGCATGATGTATGCATCAAGCCCTTCCGCTTATGTCATTAATGGGAGTGGAAGTGCATACTCAGAACCACCAGTAAGTTCCGATAGCTTACGTATTATGCGTACACCCTATCTCAATTTCGGACCTGTTGTCGATATATCTTTTATGTATCGGATCAGCGGTAACTTAAATGGGCAAGCAACAAGATTTATAAAACTTGACTTGGTGAATTCTGCGGGTGTAGTTATTCAAACACTTGACAGCTTTAAAATAAGTAATGCGGCTACAACTTCTACGCTGTACAGCCAAACGATTGCAGTAAATATGCCAGGTGTATACAGGTTTTCACTTACAATGGGTGGAAAGACAGGAGCTGGCAATGTAAGAACATCTCTTGATGATCTAAATGTAAATGCCACTTTAGTTGGTTGTGACGATATCATTGTAAACAAATTATTACCGGTTCATCTTATCGCTTTCCAGGGTAATCTTAACAAGAATAATAAAGTAACTCTTAACTGGACTGTTGCAGATAATGGGAACAACAGCAACTTTGAAGTAGAAAGAAGCTTAAACGGAAAAGACTTTACAACGATCGGTGTTGTATTTGCTTCTGAAAAAATGGGCACAGAAGACTATATGTTCTATGAAACGATAAGTGGTATTGATAAAGTGATGTATCGTCTTAAAATGATCGATAAAAATCACGCAGTTAATTATTCAAGAATACTGATCTTCCAATTGAAATCTACAACCACGAATAATATTAAGATCATCGGTAACCCGGTAAACGATAAACTTACTTTTAGCTACACTTCTCCTTCTGCACAAATGGTTGATGTAAAAGTTTATGATGTAAGTGGCAGGATAATACTCAGCAATAAAGTAAACAGCATGGAGGGCAGCAACGTGATAAGCCTGCCATTAAGTTCAACTTTTAAAGCGGGAATGTATGTGGTAGAAGTAAATAATGGAACTGAAGTTCATTCATCAAAATTTGTAAAGCAGTAACCTTAATAACAAGCCATCTTCCCGAAATCTGGAGGGAGCAAAGGAAGATAAGTACAAGCAATCCTCGTCAATCAAAAAGATCTCCGGATACAAGGCCAAAGAATCTGACGACTGGTTAAAACCTTGAAAAATTTTCATACACTTAGAGTATCAACGGAGACGGGCCCTATTTCTATAGGGCCTTTTTGTTTTTTAAAGTTTAATAAATAAAGATCATGAATCGTAGTTTTTCATTGCATATTGCTTGCATTACTAATAAACCCATAGTAGATTTGTTAAGAAGATCTGGTTAAATATCCATCGTAAAAACCATCTAAACAATCCGTACTGATACTAACTCTAAAAACTTCCTTTCATCATTACGGTATTTCAACTGATGGTTAAGAACAGAATCATTAGACCTTATATCCAATAATCCTGGGGAAAACTTAAATCCGTTTTTGATAATTCAACCCTAAGGAAATGAAAAAAATTTTTACTCTTTGTCTGCTAATATGCATTGTGATCGTATCGAGATCGCAAGCTGTATTAAACGAATTTTATCCGCAACCGGGTAATGGGAACTCAGAATTCTTTGAGCTCTATAATGAAAATAACAGTCTTGAATACCTGGATAATTATACCCTTGTTTTATATTATGAAGAGTCAGGTGGTAAATCCGGATTTTATGTATTGGATTTCCCTAAGGATTCCGTGGCTGCACATAGTTATTATACTGGTGCTGCTCAATCGCCTTATAATATCCAGGGCCAGTCAAATATTACGGCAAACTTTAGTTGGAATTCCATGCCGTCCAGTGGTTCATTGACAAAATGGGAAAAAAGTGGATCATCTTATACCTCTGTTGCAGTACCTGCAAACCTTAATGATCTCTTTGTAAAAAATAATGGTGGCAGTGGTGGTGTATACCACGCTTTTGTTTATAAAAATGGGATCATCGTGAATGGATTCATTGGAGGTATTAGCACAACCTCTGTACCTGCATACATTAAAACAATGCCGAATTTACCTGTTAATATGAGCGGCAGTTCACCCGACTTTACAATCAACTTTAATACGATCGCGGATAATAGTTTAGAATACCTGACGAATTCTGTAGGTACAAACAATGGTTACTACCGCAGTTCTGATGGGCTCTGTGGTGATTGGTTAAAAAGTGATCAGCCTGGTCAACATACACCGGAAATTACCAATGGCACATCCCTCAGTTTAATTCCTTCAAACCAATTTTCAATTGCAGCAATTATATCAGGGTATGCTTCTGATCCAAATAAATCGCTGTTAACATATAATATATCTTCTGCTCCTGCGGGTGCTTTTCCTCTCACTGTTGAAATTTATACGGATCGTGGCGTAGCTGGACAATTGGATATAAACGACAGCCTTCTTGATATAAGAACACTTATCAGTGCAGCCTCAGGAAACCAGGATATATTATTATCATCATTAAATACTTCTGTGATTGTTGTTGTAAAATCAGCATCTGATTGTTATAATAAAAATGTTCCGGTGGCAAGCTATTGGTCTGTATTGCCGGTTGAGTTGGTCAGCTTTGGAGGTAATCTAAACAAAAATAATAAGGTATCCCTTGAATGGAAAGTAACGAACAATGAGACGATTGATCAATTTGAAATACAGCGAAGCTACAATGGGACTGAGTTTAAAACCATCGGTGTTGTGTTTGCCACCGAGAAAAAAGATAACGAAGACTATATGTTTTATGAAACGATCAGCAGTGTTGATAAAGCAATGTATCGACTTAAAATGATTGATAATAAAAGTAAGGTTACCTATTCTAAAATATTGGTGTTCCAGTCAAAAGCTACTACTACCAATCATATCAAGATCATCGGTAACCCCGTGAACGATAAACTCATGTTTAATTATTCATCGTCAACTGCACAGGTCATTGACGTAAAAATTTATGACATGGCAGGCAGAGTTATGATGAATAGTAAAATGAATAGCCTGGAAGGAACTAATACAATAAGTTTTCCTTTAGACTCAAATTTTAAACCGAGCATGTATATATTAGAAGTAGGTAATGGGCCTGGTATTCAAACAGCGAAATTCATAAAACAATAAAAAAATCAGCGTTCATCCGTACCGTTAAATAAAATCTCCGGATACTAAGATGCTATTATTGGTTAAACCCTTGAAGTTTTCATACACTTAGAGTATCAACGGAGACGGGCCTTATTTCTATAGGGCCTTTTTATTTTTGTGTAAGGTAGGCTTGTAAATTTTTTACGTACTCTTCGAATGCCTTAATGCCAATTGATGTTATTTTACAAATTGTTTGCGGGTAATTGTCTTTGAACTGTTTTATTACATCGATATAGCCTGCTTCTTTTAATTTTTGAATTTGCACACTTAAGTTTCCGGCTGTAGCATTTGTTTTATCTTTTAAAAAAGTAAACTCCGCTTCTTTCACACTTATTAGTAGTGACATTACGGCCAGCCGTAATTGAGAATGTAATATGGGATCAAGATCTTTAAACATTCAATGGCGCTTGCTCCTTTTTATAGCGTCGATATTCTTTTTCCATGATAATGCCTGGCACCAGCCACGCAAGTATTGCTGATGCTGCAGTTAACAAAAGATCTACTTTAATCGATGTGTATATTGCAACAATACAACAGACCCAGCAAAAAATCCCGCCCCATAACATTGGTTTGAATTTACATGCAGCTCCGGTAATAAATGTTGGCAAACCATATAGCATTAAAAAAAGCGGGGCAACATATTCGCTAAACCGAAAGGACGCAGGTTTACCGGTCATATTTTTATACTCATCGGCCCATGAGCCCCATTCACTAAAAATATTATTGCTTATAAAGATCAATAGAAAAATAGCTATTCCAAAGCCAAGCCATATATAATCCAAATATGGATCATCATAAGATTTTACTTTCCGTTCTTTTTTCTCTTTTATACTTATTATTATTTGTGGAATGATAGCAACAAGAGTTAGCAAATAAATATCAAATGGAAGCCGGTAGTCAAAATGAACTTCGGATAATCTTACCAAAGAACATATAGCGATCACTGCGCCCCACATAATAGCGCCGGTACCCGTATCATGATAAGATTCTTTTGCCTTGTTGATCATCATGGTGATCAGGTGCAGGCTCTCCCGTTCGGTTAATTTTTTTTCCTGTTCCATAATAGTCAATAATAAAAAAATGAAAAGCTAAAGCCCTGCTAAAAACAGGGCCTTTGATTATTTAAACAACTATTTATAAAGAGATAATAAATAAGCTACTTGACTTCTTCCCCAGTTAGGATGAATGCTTGTTTCCGGTTTAAATGTCTCAAAAAGTTTTTGTGCTTTTTCAAAAAGAACTTTTGCTTCTTCTTTGTTTCCACCAAATTGTTCAGGAGTAAAATATTTATCCTGTGCCTCTAAAATATAAACACGGGGGTTTTCAGCATTTAATTTCTTTGCCTCATCAAGCATTGCTTGTGCTTCGGGACCATAAGTCATATAGCGATTCATTGGATCCCCAAGCAATCGTAATGTGGCGATCATTTTTTTAACAACATAGATCTCAGAATTGTTTTTCATTAACTCTTCTGCTTTACTGATCTGCTTGTCTGCTTTATCAGCATAAGGGTCGGTCTTATCTGCTTTGGATGTCATCATATCCCCACCCGTGCCGATCAAACTACCGGCACTTGCATTACAATAAGCCGCATAATAATAAGCAAGCCATTGATTTTTTTCTGCATCAGCAATCCTTTCAAAAGCATTGGCAAGATCAGTAAACCCCTGGGCAGTGTGGGTTGTGTCAATTTCGGCAATTTTACTTTCCATTGCTTTTACAAACTTATCTGGCATTTGGGCAAATGAAAAGTTCGCAACAAATATTGCGGATAAAATAATAATTGTCTTTTTCATTGTTATCGTTTTATGTTTTTAATTTTTAAAATAAACGGTCAACTGCTTCCTGTGACCTGTCAATACCAAAGCTGAAAAATGCGCCGATATAAACAAATATCCTGGATGGGGGAACGATCTGTTCTTTTCTTGATCCATTATAAGAATACTGATAGCCATAAACCTGTTTTATACCAAATGCATTACTGACAGAAAGTACATATACCGCAAAGTTTTTTGAATTCTCTTTACCAATACTTGGCAAATAGTTAAATGCGATACTAAAATTGTGAAAGTCCTGCACTTTGCCCATATCAGCAAAATAGTATTTGCTTCCGTCAAATCTTATATCGTAATAAGGCCGGCCACTGGCGTAATTATATGCAGCATTAAATTGCATTTTCCATGGCTGTACAAATTTTTTCATGACTACAGAAGCAGTATGGGTGGCGGCAAAACTTGGCATAATTGCATGCGGGAAATTCAGGAAATCCCTTTTTGTATCGAGATATGAATAAGATATCCAGTAATCCAAATTTTTGATCGTCTTTTTATCTCTCCAAAAAAATTCAATTCCTTTTGCATTGCCAAAGCCATTGTTATTAATGGCTATGTCTCTTCCGCTTGCTACACCCGTCTTCACCAGGTCCTCATATTTTTTATAAAATATTTCTGTACGGAAAGTTCTCAAACTTGTCACCTTCATATACTGGGCAACATAATGTGTTGCTTTCATAAATATCAAATTGTCGGGCGAAGGCAAATATTTTCTTTCAGGATCCTGGTAAAAAATTCCATAGGCAAATGAAGCTTGTGCGTTTTTGCTTACTTTATATGCTAATGAAAATCTTGGAGCAATATTGGTTTTATCAAGCATTGATGATTGTTCAAACCTGCCGCCGATCTTAGCAGCAAGTTTATTTGTCAGATAAATATCGCTTTCGGCAAAAAGTGACTTGATATTTTCTTTCAACCTGTTAGAAAATTTCTGTCCTGTATAAATTGTAAAAATAGATTTCTCATCACTGGCGTTATACTCTCCGCCGAAACGAATTGCAGATATTCCTTTCAGTCTTCTTTCCAATATTAATTTCGCATTGTAATAATTTCCATCAGCATCAAGGTTGAAAGTTTTAAACTCAAGCCCAGCCAATATCACTTCGTTTTTATTTGCATCCTTCATTCCTGATTTAATATCATCCTGGTTAAGTGAATAAGAAAGTCCCGCATATATTTTCCATTTTTTACCAAGACTTTCTTTCCAGGATAAATTATGATACATATTGAAATTGGAAACTCCGAACCTGTCCAAATAACCAAGCGAATCAATACTATTTACAGTGTAATCAAGGCGGCTTTTACTGAAGTATCCATAATATTTCAGCATTCCTGTTTTAGAAGTTTTAATTCTGAAATTAGCATCCCCATCATGGAATTCAGGAACCTGTGAATAATCTTGTTTTTGTTTGATGATAGCAAAAGCAGGCGCAAGATTTGTATAACTATAAGCACCTCCCCATGAAAATTTTTTATTCTTTGATAATTCCTGGTATCCTCCATTGATCCCGATGATAGATACACCAAGATTTGCTGAAGTTCTTTCAGGCATATCAATAGACTCAAGTATTAACGCCGACGATAATGCCTGTCCGTATAAAGCGGAATAACCTCCCGTACTGAAAACTGTTCCTTTAAAAAGAAAGGGAGAAAACCTTCCGTAAGAAGCGATATTGGGAGAACTGCTATGAAAAAAATTATTTACCAATGTACCATCAATAAAGATCTTTGTTTCTCCTGCCGTACCTCCGCGAACAAACAGTCCTTCACTTTCTCCTACTTGTTGTGCGCCGGGCAACGTTTTTAAAGCACCAGTCACATCTCCATTCGCACTTGCAGTGGTTACGATATCAATTGGAGTTAAAACAGCCGCAGCTCTTTTCCTATCACTTGCTTCAAATGTTCCTGCACTGATAACTACAGCAGATAATTCTGTTATTTCCTCTTTCAGCACAATATCAATTGTCAATATTCCTTTTCCGTCAAGTTTTATTGTTTGTTCAAAAGTTTTATAACCAACAGAAGTTGCTGTCAAAATAAACTCACCCTTCTCCGAAGTTTTAAAAGAATATTTTCCGGATGAATCACTTGTAGCGCCATCATAAGTATCCTTCAAGGTAATACTGACACCAATCAGAGGATTTTTTTTGTCTGTTACTTTTCCTGCAATTGTTGTTTGCGCTGAAAGCAGATCAGGAATGCAAATAAGCAGGATAAAAAGTAAGATTGAGATAATAGGTCGCATGGTTATTCTCGCTTTGGGACAACAAACATAAAGTAGTTTATGATATAAACCAAATCAATTTTGGACAGCCACAATTTGTTGTTATGAACAAGGTTGAAATAAAAAAAGGTCGGCTTATATGCCAACCTTTTACTGAAAATAAATCTTATTAATTACTTAGCCTTATACTGTGGTATCAACTGCTTTGCCATCTCCACCATCTTCTTAACTCCTTCTTCTGGCAAATTTCCTTTCTTAAATTCTCCCAATACATCAGGAAGTTTGTTCTCCATTTCCATAAGGAAATGATCTTCAAATTCTCTTACCCTGTTGACAGGTACATCTTTTATCAAACCATTTGTACCAAGGTAAATGATGGCTACCTGCTTTTCCACTGAGAATGGTGTGTATTGTGGCTGCTTCAGGATCTCCACGTTTCTTGCACCTTTATCCAATACGTTCTTAGTTGCAGCATCAAGATCGCCACCAAATTTTGAGAAAGCTTCCATCTCACGATAAAGAGCCTGGTCAAGTTTCAATGTACCGGCAACTTTCTTCATTGATTTGATTTGTGCATTACCACCTACACGGCTTACTGAGATACCAACGTTGATCGCAGGACGAATACCAGAGTTGAACAAGTTTGTTTCCAAAAATATCTGTCCGTCAGTAATAGAAATTACGTTTGTAGGAATATATGCTGATACGTCACCTGCTTGTGTTTCGATGATCGGTAACGCAGTTAATGAACCACCACCTTTTACCAAATGTTTAATTGTATCAGGTACATCATTCATTTGTTTTGCCACACCATCATCAGTTATAATTTTCGCAGCTCTTTCCAATAAACGACTATGCAAATAGAATACGTCACCGGGATAAGCTTCACGACCCGGAGGACGACGCAGCAACAATGATACTTCACGATACGCTACAGCTTGTTTTGAAAGATCATCATAAATGATCAATGCCGGTCTTCCGGTATCACGGAAAAACTCACCAATCGCTGCACCAGCAAACGGAGCATAGAATTGTAATGGAGCTGGATCACTTGCTGAAGCCGCAACGATGATCGTGTATTGCATTGCACCTGCATCTTGCAAAGTCTGCATTACACCAGCAATAGTTGAAGCTTTCTGACCGATCGCTACATATATACAATAAACAGGTTTGCCTGCTGCGTAAAATTCTTTTTGATTGATAATGGTATCAACACAAATTGCAGTCTTTCCAGTTTGACGGTCACCAATTACCAACTCACGTTGA
>VBAS01000093.1 GCA_005882975.1 Bacteroidota bacterium
AAAAGTAAGATCACCAATGCAAAAACTAAAGATCCTATTCCTACTTCTTGCTTCATTGGCATTTAAAAATTCTTTTGCACAACTAGATCCGGTAGTTGTTGATTATATCAAAAAATATAAAGAACTCGCAATAGAGGAAATGGAACGTACGGGTATTCCTGCATCCATTAAACTTGCGCAGGGCATTCATGAGACCAGCGCCGGCACAAGCGATCTTGTAAAAAAATCAAATAATCATTTTGGATTAAAATGTAAAGCAGAGTGGACAGGTATGACCGTAACGCATACGGATGATGCTCCCAATGAATGCTTCCGGAAATATGAAAATCCACTTGATTCATATAAGGATCAATCAAACTATCTTAAAGGAACTCCACGCTATGCTTCGCTATTTGAGCTTGATCCCACCGATTATAAAGCATGGGCCTTCGGGTTAAAAAAAGCAGGCTATGCCACCAATCCTAAATATTCACAGATCTTAATTAAGCTTATTGAAGATTATGACCTGCAGGATTATACTATGATCGCATTAGGAAAATTAAAACGAGGACAGGAAACATTGGCAAAAAATGAAAGCAAAAATTCAGAAATAATAATTTCAGGTGAAAAGCCAGTCGTTATGCCGCCAGAACCAGAGGTAGTTGTTTATTCAAAAAAGGAAGGAAAGAAAGAAGCTATTGTCGAAAAAAAACCTGAATATCCCGATGGAGAATTTAAAATAAATGAAACAAAGGTTATTTACGCCAGGAAAGGAACATCCTATTTATCGATAGCAGAAAAATATGGAATTCCTCTTGCAAGAATATTTGAGTTCAATGAAATGAAAGTGCAGGAAGTTGTTGAAAAAGATCAACTCATTTATATAATGAGAAAAAGAAAAGTGGGTTTAAATGAACAACATGTTATTAAACCCGGGGAAACACTCTCAGATATTGCACAAACTGAAGCAGTGCGTTTGGAAAGTTTGCTTGAGTATAATTTTCTTCAATCAAATATGCAGCCCGCTGTAGGTTCTGTTTTATATTTACGTGCAAAAGGTCCGGGTATGCCTGCATTAGCTACCGGGAAATGATGGATATAAAATCTTCAATGGCTCAGATAAAGGTTCATGATAAAATGTTTGGTCCTTTTCTTTCAGATCAGGACATACAGCAGCAGGTAAGGAAAATTGCGGAAGCAATTAATTCTGATTACGCTGGTTTACGACCCATGTTCATTGCAATTTTAAATGGATCATTTATGTTCGCATCTGATCTTTTTAAGTATCTTACAATCGATGCAGAAATATGTTTTATTAAACTGGCATCATATAAAGGAACAACATCCAGTGGACAGGTAATAACGGCGATCGGATTAGATGTTGATATTATAGGAAAAGATATAATCATACTTGAAGATATAGTTGATACCGGCAAAACATTGAATGAATTTTTACCTAAGTTGCTTCATCACCAACCTGCATCAATGAAAATTGCCGCCTTACTCCATAAACCTGAGGCCGTGAAATTCCCAATCAGAATTGATTATCTCGGATTTTCAATTCCAAACAAATTTGTAGTGGGTTATGGTCTTGATTATGATGGTCTCGGAAGAAACCTAAAGGAAATTTACCAGTTGGTTTAATACCATCAGCCCATTAGTTATTGGTTTTTTGTATTTTGATAGCGATTAAATATCCATGTGAAAGGCCTTGTATATATATTTTTATTCTTGCTGATCGCCTTGCCATTTCATGGCCAGCAATTTTATCTCCGCGGCGAAGTACGGGATGACGGGGGCAACCTTTTACAAAATGTAAACATTCGACAGCAAAGCACCGGGTATCTTTTTAGAACCGGCAATTCAGGATCCTTTGGCATCATATCAGCAAAAGAATCGGACACACTAATATTTACCTATGAAGGATACCAGCCGGAGCAAGTATTAGTGAAAGCTGATAAGTACCTTAAACTAAATCTGAAACTCTTACCAGCTATTGCATCCAGTTTCAAAAAGAACCGGCTTGCCTCACTTACAAAAGATCTTTCAAGGGAAAATCAGAAGAAATGGTCTTCGGATAACGAAACCTATGCAAGCCTTGTAGAAAATAATTTTATAGATGCAAAAAGTTATCCTACAACAGGGATTGCCTTGAATATTGACAGGGCATCTTATAGTAATATCAGGCGGTTTATAAATCTTAATCTTGCTGTACCACCAGATGCAGTGCGTATTGAAGAAATGCTGAACTACTTCAACTTTGGATATGAAACCCCTGCCGATAATTCTTTATTCAAAATAAAAACTACTCTTACCAATTGTCCATGGAATAAGGACAACCAGCTTTTTTTTGTAAATGTATTTTCCAAAAAACTCAACCTGGATTCATTACCTCCATCAAATCTTGTTTTTCTTGTTGATATTTCCGGATCAATGGATATGCCGAATAGGTTACCATTATTGAAATCTGCATTTAGAATGCTTGCAATGAATTTAAGAGAAAAAGATACAGTAAGTATAGTAGTTTATGGTGGCGCAGTTGGAGTATTACTTTTTCCAACAGCCGGAAATGAAAAAGAAAAGATCATTAAAGCAATTGATGAAATGCAACCTGGCGGATCTACACCGGGAGAATCAGGCATAAAGCTGGCCTATACTATCGCTAAAAAACATTTTATCGATAAAGGGAATAACAGGGTAATTCTTGCAACTGATGGCGATTTTAATGTGGGGATGCAAACTGAACAAGAACTTGATGAAATGATCTCACGGCACAGGGAGTCGGGGATCTATTTAACCTGTCTTGGTGTTGGTATGGGAAATTATAAAGACTCAAAAATTCAAACATTAGCCCGAAAGGGCAATGGAAATTTTGCTTATGTAGATAATTTCCAGGAAGCGGAAAAGATCATCATGAAAGAATTTACCCAAACATTATATACTATCGCCGATGATGCCCATATGCATGTCACATTTGACCCTTCGTTGGTAAAACAATACCGCCTGATCGGCTTTGATAATAAATTGGGAGCTCTTGCCGATTCATCTTCTGAAGTTGAAGGCGGGGAAATTGGTTCCGGTCAATCCATTACTGCTGCTTTTGAGATCGAGCCAAATTTTGCAAGCGGAGCAAATGTATATTCGGATCATTTTGCAGAGATCAAATTGCAATATAAACTACCCAATGAAAGTCCGGAGCTTGAAATGATTGAGAAATTTCCTTATGATCCAATATCATTTAAAGATCTTGATCCCATGTATCGCTTTGCAAGTTCCGTTATTATGTTTGGGTCCATTCTTAAATCTTCTCAATTTGTAAAAGATATAAGCTGGGGAGATGTATTGTACAATGCAAGTGAAGCTGCAAATCCAACAGATGTTAATCAATCGCAACTGGTAGAGTTGGTTTATAAGGCAAAAGATTTTTATACAAAAAAGAAAAAGAAGAACAGGAAATAATTTATTTGAATTGAAAGTAGATCAGCAATGCCGCAGAAAAAGTCATAAGGACCAAAGCAATACCTCCTAGGATATTCGACCATTTGCCATTTGTAAATTTTCCCATTACCTTTTTATTGTTTGATATATGAAGTATTATAAGAATCAGAACAGGCGATGTAACTCCATACAAGATAGCAGTATAAATTAATGCCTGTACAGGACTTATTCCAATGTAATTAATGGCAAGACCAATTAAAAGTGAAACAATAATTACCCAGTAAAAAGGTTTCGCTTCATAATACTTCTTATCCAGGCCACCATTCCAGTTAAATGTTTCAGATAGCATGTAGGATAAACAACCTGTCAATACAGGAATTGCGAGAAAGCCAGTTCCTAAAACACCCAATGCAAATAATAAATAAGATAATTTTCCGGCAAGTGGTTCCAAGGCTTTTGCAGCTTGCTCAACTGAGTTAATTTCTGTGATCCCTCCTTTAAATAAAACTGTTCCTGCCGTAAGAATAATAAAAAACATAACAAGATTGGAAAAAAACATTCCGAAATCAACATCCATATCCATTTTATGTATCATTCTTTTATCCACCATTAATCTTCTTTTTTTATGTTGAATATCTTCTACTTCCATGGTAGCCTGCCAGAAAAAAAGATAAGGAGAGATTGTTGTTCCGAGAATGGCAACAAGAATGCTGATAAAGTCCTTATTAAATTTTATCGTTGGAATAAATGTATGCTTTGCTATATCTCCCCAATCTTGCTTTCCAAGAAATGGTACTACCAGATAAAGCAAAAGAAAAACGCAAAGATATTTTAAGATGGCAGATATCTTTTGATAAGGCAAATAAATGATCAATACCATAAGGATACCTGTAAAACCAATAGTAAAAAAATAAGAGGGGATCGATGGGAAAATAAGATTTCCTACAGCACCCATTCCGGCAATATCGGCTCCAATATTAAGGATGACTGCAGGAAAAGTGAAAAGGATCATCAGGTATAAGATCGATTTTGGATAATTATTGCGAATATTAGTTGTTAAACCTTGAGTGGTAACAATACCTATTCTTGCACACATTTCCTGGATGGAAGCCATAAGGGGAAATGTTATCAATGCAGTCCATAAAGTAGCCAAACCGAATTTTGCACCGGCTTGAGAATATGTTGCAATGCCCGAAGGGTCGTCATCACTTGCGCCGGTAATGAGACCGGGTCCAAGAATTTTTAGGAACCGTTTGAATTTAGAAGAATTGTTTTTTTTATTTACCGGTTTCTTTTTCATTAAAAATGCTTCGATGTAAAGTTATCCTAACAGGATGGTTTACTCCATGATTTAAATAATCATGCCAGCAAACAGCAATCAGAAAATTTGAAACCTTATAGTTATAGAAAGAAAATAAGGGGAAAAGAATTCCTGAAGTTGTTTCAATAATAAAGCTTAAGAGACTAAGAAAAAAGCTCTCGCATTTTATCAAGAAAACTTTTATCCGATTTATCAGGATCTGGTTTGAAATTCGATGAATGACTCATTTTTTCCAGCATCGTTTTTTCTTCTGCACTAACATGCTGAGGGGTCCAGATATTCACATGTATTAATTGATCACCTTTTTGATAACTGTTTACCGCAGGAAAACCTTTTCCTTTTAACCGGAAAATTTTTCCACTTTGTGTACCCGCTGGAATTTTTATTTTGGCTCTTCCATCAATAGTGGGCACTTCGAGTTGCGTTCCAAATACTGCATCTGTAAAAGATATATGCAGATCATAGGCAACATTCATTCCGTCACGTTGCAATTCTTTGTGTGGTTCTTCTTCAATAAGTATTATCAGGTCACCGGGTGCACCGCCTCTTTCTCCAGCGTTACCCTTTCCACTTAAGTTTAATTGCATTCCTTCCTGCACACCAGGCGGTATCTCAATAGAAATTGCATCTTCTCCATAAACTCTTCCTTCACCTTTACATGCAGTGCATTTTGCTGTGATAGTTGATCCTTCACCATTGCAAGTAGGACATGTGGTCACAGTTTGCATTTGGCCAATAAAAGTATTTGTAACCCTTCTTACTTGTCCTGATCCTCCACAACTACTACAGGTCTGCACACTTCCTTTATCTTTTGCTCCGCTGCCACTGCATGTATTGCAAACAACATGTTTTTTTACTTTGATATTTTTAGTTACACCTTTAGCTATCTCTTCGTAAGTCAATTTGATCTTTACACGAAGATTACTTCCACGTACACCCCGGGCTCTGGATGTTCTGCCTCTTCCGCCACCACCGCCAAAAAAACTTCCAAAAAGATCATCACCGAAAACATCTCCAAACTGGCTAAAGATATCTTCCATATTCATTCCACCACCGCTGAATCCGCGGCCATTGCTGCTTACTCCTGCATGGCCATAACGATCATACTGAGCTTTTTTATCTGCATCGCTCAATACTTCATAAGCTTCTGCCGCTTCTTTAAATTTCTCTTCTGCACCTTTATCACCAGGATTACGGTCAGGATGAAATTGCATTGCTACTTTACGGTATGCTTTTTTAATTTCATCCGCTGAAGCAGTTTTATTAACCCCTAAAATTTCGTAATAATCTCTTTTTGACATAGCTTATTTCCCAACCACCACTTTTGCGTAGCGAATTATTTTATCGTTTAAATAATATCCTTTTTGAATTTCATCTATCACTTTTCCTTTCAGATCTTCAGTCGGCGCCGGAATTTCTGTGATCGCTTCGTGAATGTCGGGGTTAAATTCTTTATTGATAGTTTCCATTGGTTTTAATCCTTTAGCGGTTAATAAACTTTTCAATTTATTAAACACAAGCATTACACCTTCTTTAGCATTATCATCTATTGAGCTCATTTGTTTTTCAGCTCGTTCACAATCATCTAAAACTTCAAGCATATCGACTATCACTTCTTTGCCGGCTGTTTGGATCAGTTCAACCCTTTCCTTCCCGCTTCTTTTTTTAAAATTCTCGAACTCCGCTACTTTACGTATAAATTTATCCTTCATTTCACCAAGCTCATTGCGAAGTGTCTCCAGTTCAGGTTCGTCTGTTACGGGCTCATTCAGATGGGTAGTTCCCCCCATGTTTTCATCTGCATTTATCCCCACTTCCGGCTCTTCGCCATTCTGCTTTTTTGCCCGTTCATTTGCCTCTTTCATATCTTTTTGACGCATTTTTTTAAAAATTGATTGCAAAGGTAAGGTTGTCAATAATACTGCCAACGCTATTATAAAGACAAATTGACGGGATGAAAAGTAGTTCATTTTCAATATTTCGTGACGGTTACCTTTGCGTCATGATAAAAGTTTACCTGGCAAAAAAGATCAGCAGGCGAGTGGTGGAGGGACATCCCTGGATATTTTCAAACGAAGTGGATAGAGTGGAAGGGGAGGTGAAAGGAGGCGAAACCGTGACTGTTTTTACTCACGATAATAAATTTATTGGAACCGGCTATATTAATCCAAGATCGCAGATAATGGTGCGCCTTCTTACAAGAAACAGAAATGAAGTGATCGATGAAGAATTTTTTTACAAGCGAATATTGCAGAGCTGGGAGTACCGAAAAAAAATTGGGTATACCGAAAACTGCCGCCTTGTTTTTGGCGAAGCCGATTCATTACCTCAATTGATCATTGATAAGTTCAACGATTATTTTGTTATTCAAACTTTGGCACTTGGCATTGATGTTTGGAAACCAGCAATTGTAAATGCATTGAACAAAATTTTTGATCCCAAAGGAATTTACGAACGAAACGATGTGCCTGTACGTGAAGTAGAAGGAATGTCACAGCAAAAAGGTTTTTTATCAGCACCATTTGATACCAATATTATCATAAAGGAAAATGGTTTAAAATTTAATGTCGATATTGAAAATGGACAAAAGACCGGATACTTTCTTGATCAGCAGGATAACCGAAAAGCAATTCAGCATATTGTAAAAGGAGCAAATGTGCTTGGCGCTTTTACATATACAGGAACTTTTGAAATTCATGCTGCTCATTATGGTGCAAAGTCAGTTATAGGATTTGATATTTCAGAGAACGCAGTTCAGCAGGCAAATAAAAATGCTGCCTTGAATGGATTAGAGGATATCTGCAAGTTTCAAACGGCAAATGCTTTTGATATTTTAAAACAATGGAGCAAAGAAGAAAAGAAATTTGATGTAGTAATGCTGGACCCGCCGGCCTTTACCAAAAGCAGGGAAACAATTCAAAAAGCAGTTGCAGGATATAAAGAAATTAATTTACGAGGAATGAAACTTATTGAGCCGGGAGGTTTTCTTGTTACTTCATCCTGCACAAGTCTTGTAAATGCAGAATTGTTCTTACATACAATAGAGATGGCAGCCAAAGATGCAAAACGAAAATTGAGACAGGTTTGTTTCCAGGCGCAGGCTCCGGATCATCCAATTGTTAGAACTATTGAGAATACACTGTATCTTAAGTTTTTGATCGTCGAAGTGCAGTAAGCGTTAAATAAAAAAGCACTTCACTGAAGTGCTTTTTTATTTATATTCTTGGAGATTATTATTTCGATACCTGGAATTTACCTGATTCTATAACTTTTCCCGAAGGATCTTTTAACTGATAAATATAAACACCCCGGTTATAAGATGAAAGATCAAGCGTTGTACTTGAGTTAACATTTTTTGCTTCGTAAACTTGTTTACCAATAAAGTTTATGATTTGTAAAGTATAACCTGCATTAAAATTTTTTTGAAATTCAGCCTTGATAAAAGTAGTTGCTGGATTCGGATAAAACTTCATGATACGCTGAACCGCATCAGGAGATGGCTCACGATTAGACTGCCCCTTCGAGGTTAAGGCTGTCAACAGAATAAAGGATATTATTAGTAGAAATCTCTTCACTTAAACAAAATTAACTTTATTTGTGCAAAATAGATGGTTTTTTTTTGTCTTGCAAGGTATTAGTCTCATTAATATAAATAATCTGAAAATCATATATTTAGATAGTTAAAATAGTAAAAACCCCTTCATTATTTTAATCCTTCCAATATAAGAGTGATGTTCTTAAAATTTGGTTGCTCACTTGCATTCTCAAGAATTTCTGCATAACGAATAATTCCATTTTTGTCAATTACAAATGCTGATCGTTTAGAAACGCCTTTCATATTATATCCAAACATTTCATATAAGCTATCATACAATGATGAAACATCTTTATTAAAATCACTAAGCAAAGAAAAATTTAAACTTTGCTCGGATTTAAATTTTGCCAATGTATGTAGAGAATCAACTGATATGCCAAACACCGTTGCATTCATTTTGTTATAAAAAGAAATATTATCTCTTATTGAACAAAGCTCTGCTGTGCATGTACTAGTAAAGGCCAATGGAAAAAAAAGTAGCAAAACACTATGTCCTTTCATATCTGAAAGAGTGATCTTATTTTTTGCTGAATCATAAAGAGTGAAGTCAGGAGCAGGCTTTCCAATTTCAATATTCATAATACAATTTTTAAAAAAATAAAGAAGCTAAAGACACAAAATTTCAAATAAACAATTACCTTCTCATAAAGTTTACACTTTATTTTTTAACCACCGGTTAAATTCCGGATAAACCTAACTGATATGAAAAAATTAATCACAGAATTTATTGGTACATTTTTTCTCGTACTGTCTGCTGGACTTGCAAGCGGCGATCTTACAGTTCTCATTATTGGCGCTACCTTAATGGTGATGATCTTTGCGGGAGGCCATATTTCGGGAGCTCATTATAATCCTGCAGTAACACTTGCTGTTTTTATAAGAGGAAGATGTACTCTAAATGAAGCTTTAGGTTATTGGGTGGCCCAGTTTGTAGCCGCCTTGGTAGCAGCTCTCCTAGTAAATTATTTTAAAGGCGAATCAACACCGATGGTTATACAGGACACTACCAAAGCTTTGATCGCGGAATTGATAGCAACTTTTGCATTAGCTTATGTAGTTTTAAATGTTGCTACTGCAAAGGGAACAACTGGAAATAGTTTTTATGGACTTGCAATAGGATTTACAGTATTTGCATTAGGATCGCAGGTTGGTCCCATATCCGGTGGGGCATTAAACCCAGCAGTGGCATTGGGCGCATGTGTAATGAAAGCATTTGATTGGAGCAATATCTGGATCTACCTTGTAGGATGTTTAATTGGTGGAGCTTTAGCTGCCTTAGTTTTCAAAATGAATAATGCTGATGATAAATAAAGTAACTGACTAGAAATTTAGAAGCCCCGTTTACGGGGCTTTATTTTTTTAAAACCTTGGTTTGAAATAAGGATTTGAGTTATCCGCAAGTTTACCTATCCAGCTAATGCCCATTTCAAAGCCTCCACGGCCATGACTGCTTGGCTTTAATTTTGAAATGTTTGCATCATAGCTTAATGAAACAGAAAATGGATGATAATCTAATTTTACAATGGGTATTAGCGCATCATTCCAACGCATAAAAGTTCCAATACTCAATACATAGTCCGGCTCATCCGGATATGCACCAATTTTGTACGCATACATTGCACCAAATACAGTTTCCTTGAACGATCCTTGCCTGGAGTGATCGGCCTCTATAGAGACATAAGAATATTCATTGCCCGCAAGTTTAAGTCCACCGGAAAAAACCCATTTTGGATTTAATTCTATATTCTTATCTCTATAAAACGAATTGCCGGGACGATTAAAATGATGATAGGCTACACCGAGATAAAAATTATTATCGGGGTTATTGTTCATCACAGAATTTAGACTCATTCCTACACTTCCATCAAGATAAGAGTAAGTTGGATCAGTGATATTTTCTCCGAGTCCCATTTGATCGTATTGACTATTGGTGGTCACTTTTGAAAGATCAATGCTATGTTGAACCCAGCCTCCCATAAATCCTAATGATAAATAAGTATTTTTTTCACTGCTTATAGATTTATGATAATTTAATGCGGGTAAAATTTTTGTTTGTGTAAATGAAACAGTACCGGCCTTATCATAAAATAGTTGCATACCCCAGGTAACATAGTCATCACCCTTACCTACTGGCATTTTATATTCTCCGCTTAAGGATCCGGTTCTATAACCAGACGTAACACTGTTCCATTGATCACGATAAACTGCCTGCACTCTCACATCTCCGGTAAATATTCCTGCTAATGCGGGGTTTCTTAAAAGTGGCGTTCCAAAAAACTGAGATAAATGCAGATCCTGTGACTTTACACAAAAAGCAAAGGTCAAATTCAGTATCGCAACTAATATGGTTGTCTTTTTTCTCATTTACACATTATCTTATTAAAGTTATATTTCCAGTATAAGATATTAACTCTCCATTCTTACAATATATTTCCAATTGATATACGTAAACTCCTGCATCAGCCTTTTTGCCTTTCCATGTTCCATCCCAACCAGCCGATGAAACATTTATAGGCATATCATATTTTTCAAAAACTACCTCACCCCATCGATTGAATATTCGCAGTGTCTTTGCACGGTCAAGTCCGGCTCCTCGGGGATAGAATATGTCATTGCTTCCATCATTATTGGGAGAAAAGGTATTAGGCACAAAAAAATTCTCACCGTTACAAACCACTTTAATCGTTACATCACCTTTGCTGGTACATCCATACCGGTCCGTAATACTTACTGTATATTTTGTTGTAAACTGTGGATTAGCCAGTGGATTGGGACAACGATTACAACTCAGGTTTTGAGAAGGGATCCAATTATAAGAGACGATCGCACCAGTATAATTCATATTTAATAGCGCATCGCCTCCTGAAAGTATCGTTATCGGATTCGATATAGGTATTGCTGTAGGGCTGGGAACCGCATTTACAGCATGAACACTAGTATCAGCACATCCAAGTTTGTTGGAAGCTATCAACTGAATATTATAGTTACCGGGGTTTGAATAACCAGTCACTCCATTTTGTAGTTGAGAAGAATTCCCGTTCCCAAAATTCCAAAGCCATTTGATCGTAGAATCAGGTTGAGTTATAGATCCTAAAAATGTTTCAGGAACATTAAGACATACAGAATCCTTTCCCGTAATAGATACAACAGGAGTTTTATAAATTCTTACGGTATCAACAAATGAACTTGGACAGTTTTGTTGAGTATTTACAGAAAGTTTTATAAAATATGTTCCTGGCAATGTGAAATTATGAATTGGGTTAGTGGCATTACTTGAATTACCATCACCGAAATCCCAAACAGTAGATGTAATTGGATCATTAGAAAGAGTATAATTGGTAAACTTTGCTAATCCATTATCGCAAAACTCTTTTTTATCAATTCCAAAAAGTGGTAAAGCCCCAAATACACTCACAGGTGCAAAAGGTATAAACGCCTCGCAACCGTATTTATCTGGTATTATTATGTATGGATAATAATTGCCAGGTCCGGTATATTTATGAGTTAAGTTAGGTTGCCTGGTGCTATCTATTTTTCCATCTCCAAAATAAAATACATATTTAAAACCTGGTGGTGCTGTTATTGTGAAGCTTGCATTTAAAGAATCACAATTTGATGTAGGATCAATAATTACTTTCGTACTGGCTACAGGGTCATATACAGTTACAATCGACTGAACTGAATCCACACAACCACCGGGACCTTCCACATATAATTTAGGAATATAGCTACCGTATGAACTATAAAAATGCGATGGATTTTGTAACGAGCTTGTTGACCCGTCACCAAAGTCCCAGGAAAAACTTTGATAATTGGCTCCCTGGAAATTAAAACTTGTTTGCAATGGTAAACAAATGCCCGTGCTATCGACCATACTGAATGCAGCAACTGGTTTCCTGATCTTAACGTACCCTATTTTTGTTACCGAATCCTCGCAACCGGCAAGATCCCTGATCTTAAATTTTACATCGTAATTATTATTTCCAGGCGGATAATTATGTGTTGGATTTTGTGATGTAGATGTTCCACCATCACCGAAATACCAATTATAAGTTAACCCAACACCTGACGAGGTATCTGTAAACTGCAATGGAGCTGAAGGACAAAAAAATGAATCGGTATAAAATGCGGCTTTGGGATTTGTGATCAATACTGCATTAGTAATTGCAAAAGTATCTGCACAGTTTACATTGTCTTTTACTACCAGGCTTACAGTATAACTTCCCTCCTGGGAATAAGTATGAGAAAAAGGAGATGAAGTAAATGATTGTTGTGTGCCATCACCAAAATTCCACGTCCATTGAGTAATCGGCGCTGAAGAAATAGTTGAATCATTAAAACTCATAGTTTTGTTTATGCATGCGCCGTTACCATTAGGGCCAAATTTTGCGACCGGGCCACTTACGATTATAAAATTATTGATGGTTACCGAATCCTTACAACCATTAATATCTTCAATTACGAGTTTCACATTATAAGAACCATAATTTGCCAGGCTGAAATCAATACTTCGACTTGTATCGCTTAAAATGTTTGGACCAACTACCCACGTATAATCTTTTATGTTATTAGGATTGCTACCCGTTGCTGATAAAGTGAACACTTCACTTTTACAAACAGTTTTTTTGCTGGCAATAAAAGCAGCTGACTCATTGATCAATTTTACCGGCTTTGTTAACTGATATGAACAAGGCCCGTTAGTAAGATTCAATGTAACATTATATGTTCCTAAAGAAGCGTAAGTATGAGTTGGTGTTTGCAATCCAGATGTTGGGCTACCGTCTCCGAAGTTCCATTGATAAGTTATCGGGCCATAAATAGCGTTGGTTAATGAGCTATCAATAAAAGCAATTTGCAATTTATTATTACAATCAGCTACTTTATAACCAAATTTAGCAACAGGAGGTTTTACCTGAATTGGTAAACTTAACGAGTCCTTACACCCATTATTTGAGACTATTAGTTTTACTTTTAAAAGTCCTGTATCTACGTAAGTGTGACTTGGGTTTTGTATAGTAGAAATAAGACTGTCTCCAAAATCCCACAACCAATTTACTATTGCTCCCGGAGTGGTTGTGGATAGATCTGTAAATTGGATCGGTGTACTGGCACAGGTATTATTAGGCGTAAAACTGAAATTGACAGAAGGTGGAGTTCCTGTTAATACTCCATTAGGAATATTTACTGTTTCTACACATCCATTTTGAGTAGTAATGGTAAGTTGAATATTATAATTACCAGCAGTTGTATAAGTATGGGTTGGAAATTGAGTTGAATATATTGCTCCCGGTGCTCCTAAGTTCCATGAATAACTTACCACACTATCTACAGATTGAATGGTTGCAACTGGTTGGAATGTGAATGGAATGCATCCACCATTTGGAGCATTACTGATCTGCATAGTTGTTGGACTGATCTTTATGTACTGAGGTTTAGTGATCGTATTGCTGCATCCCCCGGGAAGTGTAATTGTTAAGGTAACAGAAAAAGAACCCATACTGGTATAAGTATGCAAAGGACTTTGAGAGGTGCTTGTTGTCCCATCACCAAAATCCCAAAGCCATGTAGATGCTGAAGGACTTAGATCTTTAAATTGAACATTAAAAGGTGTTTTGCACGACGTAGAATCATTAGAAGAAAAATTCACCGGAGGTTGTGTATTAACTGTAACAGTTTTTCTAACTGAATCAATACAATTTCCATAGTTATTAATCAGACTTACCTGGAAAGTGCCTCCTGCTAAATATGTTTTTGTTGGATTTATTTGTGAAGAAGTAGTTCCATCTCCAAAATTCCAAACAGAAGAAATTGGAGCAGGCGAAGAACTATTTTGAAATGTAACAGACTGGCCAAAGCAAATACTTGCAGGAGCAGTAAAATCAGTTGTTTTGCCGGCTACAACAATATTTTTTGTTATAGTGCCATTGCACCCAAGGTCACTTTGAACAGATAACTGTACTGGATATGTGCCCGGAGATGCATAGCTAATTGTTGGATTACTCACCGTTGATGAAGATGGACTACCGCTTCCAAAATTCCATAGATAACTTAGAGTGCCCGGTCCACTTGATTGATCCTGGAAACTTATACTGAAAGGGCCCTGGCATGTTGTAGGTTGCGAATACACAAAATTTGCATCAATCCCATTAATGATCCTGATATATCGGCCGATTGAAGAATAACTCTGGCACCCGGTGCTGCTAGTGATCAATAAAGAAACTGTATAAAATCCCGCGGCTGTGAATTGATGAGAAGGATTTTGTGATGTTGAAGTACCACCATCTCCAAAATTCCAGCTCCATGATGTAATTGTACCACCATTTGGAGGTGATGTTGATTGATCAGTGAATTGAATAGTAGCCGGTACACAAGCCGTCGTAATGTTTGCAGTAAATGAAGCAGTCGGCGATGGAAAGACAGTGATATAATTTATTTTTTCTTCTTCATCTATTCCGGCAGCGTTTCTTACAATCAACTTTACCGTATATGTTCCGGGTGTAGAATAGTTAACCGTTGGATTTTGCGCAGATTGTAATTGCCCATTTCCAAAATCCCAAACCCATGATGTAGGAGCGTTGGTAGAATGATCGGTAAACGTAACCGTAAGAGGTGAACATCCGGATACCTTGTCAGCACTAAAATCAGCTACAGGCGCCTGGGCTATAGTAATTGTTGAGAAAAAGAATAGAGAAATTGATAGAGTAGCTAAGTAGAGTTTTAGAGAACACACCCTTAATTGCAATACACTAAAAGCTAAACTGATATAGTTATAATAGGGTCGCAAGAATGGGTTATTTAAAAAAATGGTTAAGTGGTTTAAAAATATAGGATAAAAGATCAGGCCAGACAAAAGTCTTAACATAAACAAGGCCATTTATTGACCTCACCTATAGTTTTTCGTTTAAAAGATCAACAGTGATTCTGCTGACCAAGGTAGGATTGGATCTATTTTTTATTGTTTATCTAATCGTAAAGTCTTCACTTCAGTTCCGTTCGTTTGCTTTGCTTCGACATATGTCCAACCACTGTCGGTAATAACCCAGGTTCCGTTTACTAGTGAAATTGGTGCTGGTGAACCTGGAAAATCGGCCCAAGTGGTCATTGCCGAAGCATTTCCATCCCAGTTACCAGTTCGTTCTTTTACGCCATTCAAAATAGCATCAACGGTTTTATTACTATAATATTGAAATTTATAACCAGAAAAATTTGAGGTTATATCCGTAGCGTTTTGAGTAAATTTTGTGATCTTCCACTGCCCGTCCGTCATAGCTTTAACTATGAGGTCTTCGCCAATTTTTTCGGCTGTTTTTTTACAACTTCCCAGGAAAATAGTTATAAACAGCAGGGGTATCAGTTTTTTCATAAGTGGTCTTAAATGGAGAGGCAAGATAATTATTATCAGTGAGCTATGCAATAGCAAAAAAGGAGCATTTTATAGATTATAAAACTGCTGCTGTAGCGTTTTTGATTGTTTTTTGTGCTTTATTTTGGAAAGCCGGGGTTGGTCTTTACTTCGTTTAATTGTTGCACATGACGATCAGTATGAGAAGAGATCAAAAGACAAAGTTGATAACAATCAAGCAGGCCAAAAGGCATTTGAACAAAATGATTGCGCAAATCTTCGGAGGTTGCTTTAATATATTTAATATGAGCTGCTCTTGTAGTTTTGAACTCATTCATTGCTTCATCAAGATTTTTATAAGGAGTGCTTTTGGGTTCTAAAGCCGGAAAGGTCTTCACCTTATTTGTCCTATCCTCTGTCATTTTTATCACCTGTTCATCAGTCACTTTCAGATCTTTTTTCTTTTCAGGAGTTGGACCAGCTTTCATACTTGTTTCGAGCATGGTCCACAGTGTTTTTTCAGAAATGGCAATATGGTAAACACATTCCTGCACAGACCATTTATCAGCTGATACTTTATAACTTAATTGAGTTGCCTTTAATCCTTTGATGGCATCCTGTAATTCCGCCTTGGTATTTTTCATATGTTCAGCTGCGAACTTTCTTTCCTTTTTTGAAAGAACATCATTTGTTGGTGTGCCGGCTAAACCTGAAAAAACGAGAAATAAAAGAAGTAAGTAATTGTAAGTTTTTCTCCTTGGCATAGCAATAATTTTATTGAAATAGGAATGGGGCCGGGATTAGTTTCTGAGGGATGGGGCGGAAAAGTTACGAAAGCAATTTAAAACAGTTGTCATTTTTTTTACACTTTTATCCAAAGTAAGGCAATCCTGGCTTTATTATCTTTAGCCAATGAAAATAAAAGATGTGGTTGCATCACTCGAAGCCATGGCCCCGCTTTCCTTGCAAGAGAATTATGATAATGCAGGTCTTATTACCGGGGACGAAAATGCAGATTGCACAGGTATATTGGTTTCATTGGATGCTATTCCCGCTATTGTCGATGAGGCGGTAAAAAAGGGTTGCAACCTTATAGTCTCACATCACCCGATCGTTTTTTCAGGGTTAAAAAGGATCACTGGCAAGGATTATGTACAGAAGACAGTTATACAAGCTATTAAAAATGATATAGCTATTTATGCAATTCATACAAACCTCGATAACATACTAAATGGAGTAAATGGAAGGATCGCTGAACTGCTCGGGTTGAAAAATATATCTGTTCTTGCACCAAAGGGAAATCAACTTAAAAAATTATTCACTTTTATTCCAACTACCCACGCAGATAAGGTGAGGCAGGCAATATTTGAGGCAGGTGGCGGCCATATAGGAAATTATGAAGAATGTAGCTTTAATGCGGAGGGTTTTGGAACCTTTAAAGGCGGCTTAAATACGGACCCTTATGTTGGCAAACCTGGAAAACTTCATATTGAAAATGAAATAAAGATTGAAGTTATATTTCCGGGTTGGCTTGAAGGTCGTATAATAAAAAACTTGTTGGCCGCACATCCTTATGAAGAGGTGGCTTATGATGTGATCAGGTTGGATAATCAATATTCCTCTATCGGTTCGGGAATAATTGGAGAGTTAAAAGAGGTTTCGGATGAGAAGGCGTTTTTAGAAACCTTAAAAGAAAAATTCAAGCTCAGGGTTATCCGGCACACTGAGTTATTGAATAAACAGATCTCTAAAGTAGCGGTATGTGGTGGTGCAGGAAGTTTCCTGATTTCCAACGCATTGGCTGCGGGGGCGGATTGTTTCGTAACTTCTGATATTAAGTACCATGAGTTTTTCGATGCCAATGACAAAATCCTTATCGCCGATATCGGTCATTACGAAAGTGAGCAATTCACCATCAACCTTTTGCAGGAATTTTTGGAACTAAAATTCCCTACCTTTGCCGTCCTTAAAACAGAAGAGAATACGAACCCGGTGCGGTACTTTTTATAAGTTGAATAGCGAACAGGAAGTATCGATAGCTATCGGGACGACGCAAGAAAAGTTTAGTAGTGGTACAAATGCTGGGTTCATAATAAAAACGATCAAACAAAAACAATCAATCAATAAATGAGTACAGTTAAAGAATATTCAGTCCAGGAAAAACTTACCAGCCTGGTAACGCTTCAGAAAATTGATTCAAAGCTGGATGAATTAAAAGTATTGAAAGGCGAGTTGCCAATGGAAGTCGCCGATCTGGAAGATGAGATCCAGGGTTTACATGCAAGGCAAACTCGTATTGAAGAAGAGATAAATGGCATGACTGAATTCATCGAGCAAAAAAAGGAAGCCATTAAAGAATCAGGTGCTTTGGTTAAAAAGTACGAGAAGCAAAGCGGCAACGTAAAAAATAACCGTGAGTTTGAAGCGATCAATAAAGAGATGGAGATGCAGCAACTGGAAGTGAAGCTTGCTGAGAAGCATATTAAAGATGCGACTGATGAGATCTCTGAAAAAGCAGTATTGCTTGAGAAAGCTAAAAAAACAATTGGAGCTAAAGAAGGTATCCTGAATACAAAGAAGGAAGAACTGGAAAAGATCATTGCTTCTACTGAAAAAGAAGAAAAGCATTTCAATAAAATGGCGGCTGAAGCTAAAGAATCAGTTGATCCACGTTTGCTAACCAGCTATACTAAGATCCGTCACAGCTATCGTAATGGTTTGGCGGTTGTACAAGTAGAAAGAGATGCTTGCGGCGGATGTTTCTATGCGATACCTCCTCAAAAACAAAGTGAGATACGTCAGCATAAAAAGATCATGGTTTGCGAGAACTGCGGTCGTGTGTTGGTTGATAACGATCTTCACGCATCAGTTGAGATAAAATAATTTATAAATAGATTTTTTTACCCCGTCTTGGTTTATCCAAGCGGGGTTTTTTGTTTTAAATTGCGGTTCATGCTGAAACAACTTTCTATTCAGAACTACGCCATCATCGATGCGATTGATATAAAATTCCCAGGAGGAATGAATATAGTGACTGGTGAGACCGGGGCCGGAAAATCCATCATTATGGGTGCATTAGGATTGATACTTGGGGATAGAGCGGATTCATCTGCATTGGTGAATAAGGAAAAGAAGTGCATTGTCGAGGGGGTTTTTAAAACGGATAATAAATCTGGTGTAAAAAGTTTTTTAGAAAATAATGAACTTGATGGTGAAGAGGAACTGGTTCTAAGAAGAGAGATTGCAGTAAATGGAAAATCAAGGGCATTTATAAATGATACTCCAGTCAACCTTGAGCAATTAAGAGAATTAAGCACCCTGCTTGTAGATCTTCATCAGCAATTTGATGCTTTGCAATTGGGTGAAAATGATTTTCAGCGGGAAGTAGTTGATGCCTTGGCAGGCAATAAAAATATTATTGGGGAATACAGGATCATTTATAGTGAATGGAAACGAATTCAAAAAGAACTTGATGAGTTGAAAGATCAAAAGCATCAATTCGATAAGGAAGCCGACTATAACCGATTCCAGTTTACCGAACTTGATGAAGCAGGCTTTCGTGAAAATGAACTGGAAGAAACAGATGCTGAATTGAAAATGCTAAACAATTCGGAAGGAATTAAAAGTGCATTATCAAAAGTTTATTTTGAATTGAAGGAAAGTGAAAGCCCGTTAGTAAATCAATTGAAAGTTTTATCAAATCAACTACAGGTTTATGCCTCATTTCATCCGCAACTTCCCGAGCTGATAAAAAGATTACAATCTGCACAGTTAGAATTACAAGATATTGCCGGCGACCTGAATAGTATCAGTGATCATATTAATTTCAGTCCCCAAAAAATTGAACAATTAAATGACCGGCTTTCATTGGGGTATAAGCTGATGAAGAAACATGGAGTAAAAACAACCACTGAATTGTTGGCAATTCAAAACCAACTTCATGAAAAATTACAGGCGGTTTTGAATATAGACG
>VBAS01000449.1 GCA_005882975.1 Bacteroidota bacterium
AATTGTTGTTTAATAAATCCCTGATTACCGGTATACAACGGGTGGCGTGACCCAAGCCCCAGTCAAGAGGAGCGACAAGCAGCTTTTTACCAGTTAATAAGGTCATATATTTTTTGCAGCATTTAGCAATTGGGATACTAAATTGCCCGTAAAATAGTTTAATTTAGAAATCCATTTATGAAGAGTTTAAACAAGTTAGTATTTGCTGTGTTATTAATGGTAGCTATTGGGACTGTTAGCTGCAATAAAAACTATTATACCAGCAAGGCCAAAGGCAACGATTGCGGCTGTCCGAATAAAAAAGGCATGGTCGGCTATTAATGTAATGTGTAATTGAAATGAAAACCCCGAATAGAGAAAGAGAATTGGTGTTGTTGTCAAAAACAGCGCAGATGAGTGAGAAGGCTCTTGAAAAGGAATTGATCAACCTTGAGCATCTTTTTTTATATGCTGAATCAGAAACTGCATTTTGCCAAACCCACGAATTGGTACTTCGCAATCACATCACTTCCCAAAGATCCCGGCTTATAAAAGTTTATCACTCCCATCAATTGAAACCATTCTGGTTTTTAATGAACAAAAATTGACCACATTTTTTTAGCAAAGTTTAAAGTCTCTTACTTAGTCTTTTCACAAATCACGGCATTATTCTCGTATTGATGTAAAGCCTTGTTAAAGGCTTTTGCAGAAATCAATATCTGCAAATGTGATGGCGTTAGCAAGAAAAACACTACACATAAATGGGAAAAAATATTTTATTGTTTGCTGCTATTGTTCTCATTGTTTCCTGTAAAAAAAATAATGATTCAAGTAGTAGCAGCACCAGCGATGATAATTGCGTCATGAGATCGTCAGCGGGTAACGGCGAAATAAAAGCAAGTCAATATATAGTAGCACTCAACCCTGTCATTAATTCACGAACAACATCTCGTATCAGTCTTGACCAGGTATGTAAAAATGTATTGAAAAGAAATACCATTGATGTTTCAGCATTAAAAACATCATATACAGGCGAGCCTGGTGGTTTTATAGCAACAATGACAGCAACTGAAGCCGAAGCATTACGTCATGATGGATCAGTTGAAGCGGTAGAGCCAGACAGAGTCATCTCCTTGGGTTCATGTTTTACAGTGGTCGAACCAAGATTAATTACCTGGAATATAAACCGCATAGGTTTTGGTAATGGTATTGGCAAAACAGCCTGGATCGTTGATTCAGGGATCGACTATGATCATCCCGATCTCACTGTTGATAAAACCAAGAGCCGTTCATTCGTTGAGGGACAAACCTCAGCCGACGATGAGAATGGACACGGTACACATGTGGCAGGAATAATCGGAGCAAAAAATAATTCGATCGGGGTATTGGGTGTTGCTTCCGGTGCTTCGCTTGTTGCACTCAGAGTTTTAGACAAGGATGGAGAGGGAAATTTATCTTACATCATCCAGGCATTGGCATATATAAATACAACTGCAGAACCGGGTGACGTTGTTAATATGAGTGTTGGTGGCGAATCAGGTTCTGACATTCTTGACCAGCAAGTAAAAAATACAGCAGCAAGGGGAATTTATTTTGCAATAGCAGCTGGCAATGATAATAAGCTCGCAAACACCAGTTCACCGGCCAGGGTAAATGCTTCGAATGTTTATACAGTATCGGCGATCGACAGCCTTGACAATTTTGCTTCATTTTCCAATTATGGAAATGATGTAGTTGATTTTGCTGCTCCTGGCGTTCGCATCTTATCTACGATAATAAGTATGCCTATGCAAGTGGTACTTCAATGGCCGCGCCACATGTTGCAGGGCTGTTGTTGTTACGTGGAAGAAATATTACAAATTCAGGTGTTGCAAAAAATGATCCTGATGGTACACCTGATCCTATTGCACATTATTAATTGCTCTTCTTATTTCGTATAGACCCGCAACAAAAAAAAGAGAAGTTTGATCTTCTC
Organism: Bacteroidota bacterium; assembly: GCA_005882975.1. GTDB lineage: Bacteria > Bacteroidota > Bacteroidia > Chitinophagales > Chitinophagaceae > VBAS01. The sequence continues at coordinate 1,955 of VBAS01000449.1, forward strand.
CTTTTTTATTGAAGTTAAAATGTTTATTGCATTGTACAGCGATATTTATATTCGGTTCTTATCCGATCACAGCAGTTTGTTCTTTTAGTTTTGCTCGTATTTTTTGTGGATCTATTTTCTGCAAGTGTAAAAGGAATTCCGATCCGCATATTCCATCCTGATGTTCTTGATTCAAGTGTTGCATAATTTGTTTTTATACCTGATTCGCTGGAAATAGTTTGTTGCTCCATATTACCAAGGCCCTTGAAGTAATTGATGCTTACATTCAGAAGCCTTTGTTTGTTTCTTCCGAATTCAAAACCCATTCCTGCAAGAAAAGCAGTGTTCCAGTTGCCGGCACGATATTCATAAGCAGTTTGCCCGCCTTGTGTTTTTGTAACCACATCTTGTTTTGGAGCTGCAATGTATCCGATACCCATAGATGGCTGCAAACGAACCCATCCGCCTTTGTTTTTATTTTCAACTTTTTTCATTGCGGTATTTTTGCTTTGACAATGACCCCATCGGGAATAATAATTTCTTGAACAATTGCTGCGATAATAACCACCGCAGGAACTTTTGCCAGATGAATTAGCTTTGGATGTTGTTGTGCTTGTTGATTGTTTTGAGTTATTAAAGAAGACTGGCTTTGTTGTATACTGATAACCTGCTTCCATCCGCAATTGCATGTTTGCTTTTGTTGCAACGTAGGAATTCATTCCATTCTCTATATCATTAAAACCATACAATACAGCCGAACGGCTTGTACTTGCTCCAATATAAGGACCAAAGCCTTGTTTGAATTTATAATCGAGGCGCAAGCTCACTTGTGGATCGAACCCTCCTCCCAATGGAGCAAATGATCCGAGTCCATTGTAATTAACAGAAGTTCTTGAATTTTCAAAACCCACTTGCGGAGTTAGGGAAAGTTTTTGGGCATTCATTGCAAATGCAGAGACAATGAACAGGCCCGATAAGGCTACACTTCTCATGGCAACAAATTTTAGTGTAGAGAAGTTAAGATAATTTTTTACCGGGAAAAAATTTAATGTATGAGCGGCCGAAAGTGTCTACTGTAGTTTTCGCAATGCCTGCCCAAGCCTGCTGATCATTTCATTGATCTCTTCTTTTTTGCAAGTGCCAACGCTGAGTCGATACCATGGATTGCTGCGGCTGCTGCCAAATGCATAAAATGG
>VBAS01000246.1:0-8409 GCA_005882975.1 Bacteroidota bacterium
TCAGTGGAGTTGGAATCAATCCTACGATCTCAACACCTTCACCAACTTTAACACGACCTCTCTCAATACGTCCAGTAGCAACAGTACCGCGACCAGTAATAGAGAATACGTCTTCAACAGACATCAGGAACGGTAGATCAACCGGGCGAGGAGGTAATGGTATGTAAGTGTCAACTGCAGCCATAAGCTCATCAATTGCAGCTAACCATTTTTCTTCACCAGCTAATGCGCCAGTTGCAGAACCTTTAATAATAGGTGTATTGTCGCCATCGAAACCGTAGAAAGTCAGCAATTCGCGGATCTCCATTTCTACCAGTTCCAAAAGTTCAGGATCATCAACAAGGTCAACCTTATTCATGAATACAACCATACGAGGTACACCTACCTGGCGGGCAAGCAGGATGTGCTCTTTAGTTTGTGGCATCGGACCATCTGTAGCAGCTACTACAAGAATAGCTCCGTCCATTTGTGCGGCACCGGTAATCATGTTTTTAACATAGTCAGCGTGACCAGGACAGTCAACGTGAGCATAGTGACGATTTTTCGTCTGGTACTCAACGTGAGCCGTATTAATCGTGATACCACGTTCCTTTTCCTCAGGTGCAGCATCAATTTCATCATACTTTTTTGCTGTTGCTAGACCACTTTTTGCAAGAATGGTTGTGATGGCAGCTGTAAGCGTTGTTTTACCGTGGTCGATATGGCCAATGGTACCAACGTTAACGTGGGGTTTATCCCTCTTAAAGGTCTCTTTTGACATGTTATCGGTTTTTAAAGTTGTTTTTTATAAATATGTGCCCGGCATTGTTGCTACTATTTAGCTTCCGTCGCGTCGCACTCTTCTACTTTCTATAATTCTACTCGACACCCAGGCTTATCCAACGACATCGAAGGATGAGCCGTTAAAGGGAATTGAACCCTTGACCTTCCCGATACCAATCGGGATGCTCTATCAATTCGCTTCAACGTTTTCAAAAATCTCTTGAGCCGTTAAAGGGAATTGAACCCTTGACCTCTTCCTTACCAAGGAAGTGCTCTACCACTGAGCTACAACGGCTAGTAACACTGCCGCCGTCGCAGACAGTTGAGTAAAGAGCGGGAGACGAGGCTCGAACTCGCCACCTATAGCTTGGAAGGCTATCGCTCTACCAAATGAGCTACTCCCGCTGTTGTAATTCTCATCAAGTAAAGAACTTTTGTGGGCAGAGAAGGATTCGAACCTCCGTACTCGTGAGAGAACAGATTTACAGTCTGTCGCCTTTAGCCACTCGGCCATCTGCCCATCGCAAATACGAATTGCAATTCGGATATACTGAGCCACCTGCCAGAATCGAACTGGCGACCTACTGATTACAAATCAGTTGCTCTACCAGCTGAGCTAAGGTGGCGGATTACTGTTTCCACAAATACTGGTCATTGATGCGGAAATGGTAATAAAGAGCTACCCCTAATTCTTAGGGGAGGCAAAGGTAAGGGAATTTGATATTTGGAAAAATCTTTGGAGCGAATTTTTGTGCTGATAATGAGAAAGAAAAAGGTCCCGTCTTTGACGAGACCTTAATATTATGCTGCTTGTTTTTTCTTTTTCTTTTTTATTTGACTTAACAAGGAGTCAAACGCTTCATCAAATGACTCCTCGAATGATTTTGTTGTTGTTTTTGCAAAAAAATAATGTCTGGGTACGTGTACTCTGATCTCTGCGATCTTGTCTTTAATTGTATGAATTACGTTATCGAGTTTCAGAAACACATCAACTTCTACAATGCGGTCATTAAAAATTTTTAGCTTTTCTAATTTTTGATTAATGTATAACACAAGTTTTTCGTCCGCATTAAATCGAACAGTTTGAATCTTCACGTTCATAGAATCGCATTTTTTAGGTGAAACAATAAATAAAGAACTAAATAATTTTCAATTGATTTTTTTTATAGCATAGGCTTGTTTTTTGGTTCACTACAAGTTAAAATTAAAATGAGCCTTTTCCAAAAAAAAGTTGCACGAAATTTATTGCAGTTCTCTTGTTAAAATCAAGCTTTGGGATGAGCTTTTTTATACACGGTTTTAAGCTTTTCAATGGTATTATGTGTATAAACCTGAGTGCTCGCAAGACTGGCATGGCCAAGTAATTCTTTTACAGCATCAAGGTTAGCGCCGTTATTCATTAAATGTGTCGCAAAAGTATGTCGAAGTACATGCGGGCTTCTTTTATCAAGCGTTTTTACTTCTTCCTTTAGAATACTTCTTACCAAATTATATGCATATTTCGGATATAATTTTTTTCCTTTCGGGCTTACCAGCAAAACATCATCAGCATTTTCAAACACTTTTCTTCATTAATATAATCTTTTATTACGGCAAGTAGATCCATTCCTGCCGGTATTATTCGTTCTTTATTTCCTTTACCCAGTATTTTAAATTGTTTTCTTGAAAAATCAACTTGCTTTTCTTTAAGATTTATCAATTCACTTAGCCGCATTCCAGTTGAATAAAAAATTGTGACCAGCATTTTTGTATTCAAGCTATCCCAATCTTCGGTATTAGTAGTAAGAGCTTTGGTTAGATCAACCAGGTCTTTCTCTTTGATAAAAACGGGAAGTCGTTTACTTGTTTTTGGAGAAATAATATTTCCCATCGGGGTATTCTCAATATGACCCTGCTTTAATTGAAATTTAAAAAAAGATTTAAGCGTGGATATTTTGCGATTGATCGTTCTAGCAGTTACATCATCATCCTTCAATGAAGCGAGCCAACTGCGAACAAAACTTGAAGAAATTTCTTTAAGATCAAATTTTCCGAATTGCGTATCAAGAAAATCAAAAAATTGAACGAGGTCATCATGATAAGAGCGGATGGTATGAGCAGAATACCTTTTTTCAAATTTCAGGTAATCAATAAAGGATTGGATCTCGGAAAAAAATGTGTTTTTCATTTTCATCACTAAACTACAAAAACAAATAGCTACCCCAATATTTCGGGATAGCTATTTGAAATTATTTAGCGGTGTATATTAACTTTCGATTTTTCCGCTGGCGATTTTCTGCTTATAAACAGCTTTCAATACAGCACCGCGGCGTCTTACTGACGGCTTAGTGTATGATTGGCGTTCACGAAGTTGGAGAAGGATCTTACTTTTCTCAAACTTCTTCTTGTACTTTTTGAGCGCCTTGTCTATGTTTTCGCAATCTTTTGAATCGATGATCAACATGGTTAATATACCTCCTTTGGTATTTTTTTAATGGGCAGCAAAGATAGGAGGACAAATTCAAATGGAAAAGCTTTCACAAATGAATTTCTTTCCCGATAGCTATCGGGATTGGATTTGTCCATTCGGACTTCTTAGATTTGCCAATATGTTTACAGGGATAGTTGAAACACAAGGAATAGTCAAGAAAGTTATTGAAAAAGGGACCAATAGAACCTTTTGGATCAAATCCCCGATCTCCTCAAAATTAAAACCTGACCAGAGTGTGGCTCATGATGGGGCATGCCTTACAGTCGAGCAAGTAAAAGGCAGCCAACACAGGGTTACTGCCATCGCGGAAACATTAAGTAAAACAACCTTGGGTGATTGGCAGAAGGGCACCACAACCAATCTTGAAAGGTGTTTAAAAATAAATGACCGACTAGATGGTCATTTCGTACAAGGACATGTCGATGCACTAGCGGTCTGCATCGATAAAAAAGAAAGAGGCGGTAGTTGGGAGTTCAGTTTTCAATTACTTTCAAATTTTGCTACGTTAATTATTGAAAAAGGATCAATCTCGATAAATGGCATTAGCCTCACTATTTTTAGTGTAACCGAGTCCACTTTTGATGTAGCAATAATCCCTTATACTTTTGAGCATACAAATATGAACCTTGTGAAACCGGGACAAAAAGTGAATATTGAATTTGATATGCTTGGAAAATACATTAACCGGAAATTATCTTTGAGTAAATAAACAGTTATTACTAACCCCGATTCAATACCTGTTAAACTGCCAACTGCTGACCGAACTCACTACCCCGCATTAGATGGGTTGAGGGGAGTTGCTATTATTCTTGTGATTTTATATCACAATTTCAACTTCATTGAATACTTCAATTATGGTTGGCTTGGAGTTGACCTTTTCTTTGTTCTATCTGGGTTTTTAATTACTAATATTCTTTTGCGATCGCTGAACTCAACGGGTTATTTTAAAAATTTTTATTCTCGTCGAATCTTAAGAATTTTTCCTCTTTACTATCTCTCTTTATTTCTTTTTCTATACCTGATCCCTGCCATTGATCCACGTCTTTTGGACATGCATTATTATTTGGACCACCAAGTTTGGTTTTGGACTTATCTTCAGAACTGGCCTTTGATCTTTAGAAATGATGTTAACGCAAATGCCCTGAATCATTACTGGTCCCTTGCTATTGAAGAACAATATTACCTGGTTTGGCCCCTTGTTGTTTTACTCATTAAGAAACCAAAGGGCATTATTATTTTTTGCGTTGGTATGCTTGTTTTAGTGATTGCAGCCAGAGTCTACATATGGAATAATTCAGAAAATTTTCCCGCATATGAAAGAGCATTTCTATTTACGAGGATAGATGGTATTTTGATAGGTTCTATGCTTGCGGCAATATGTTATATAAATTCTTCATTTTTACGAAAATATTTCACTTCCTTTTTATTAATACTTACTGTTGCCAATTACCTGTTTTATTTATTGAAAAAAAATCTACAGCCTGATTTCCCGGTTTGGGCAATTGCCGGCTTTACAACTTTTTCATTTGTTTTTGCTTTAGCAATCTATGAAGCGGTCATGAAAGAAAACAAGTTCATTAATTTCATTTTTACAAATCCTGCATTAACATTTCTGGGAAAATATTCATATGGCATATATATTTTTCATTGGCCAATAACTTTAATAATAAGACCATATTTCAGCAATCTTATGCAATCATTAATAAAAGCACCCGTTATCTGGCAACAAATAGGAACTGGTATTTTATGCACTGTGATAGCAATAGTTATAAGCGTTATTAGTTATCATCTATTTGAAAAGCATTTTCTTAATTTAAAAAAATATTTTTAACACTTTAAATCAACAACAACCTGGAACACGCCTTTCCCAATAAAAAAACAAGTAACTGGAAACTAGCGTTCTTACTTACACTACCTATTATTTTTTTTGTTTCGATGTACTATTTAAAAGCAGGTGAACGTATTGCTCCTGGCTTCCTTCAATATGATAATATAACCTACATTGCCTACGCAAAGCAATATTCAGATGCAGACAGTTCTTCACTATTCTATTCTAATCCTTTCAATGATTCGAAAAACTATCCAAACATATATTTCCAAATCCAGAATTTCCTTTTCTTATTCCTTTATTGGATTGGAATACCTCCAGGCATAGTTCTCATTTGCTTCACATTAGTTTTCTCTTTCATTACTTTTAAAATTATCATTCAGATCTTTGACCATGTACTACCTAATAGTAAAAATCGAGCTCTTTTAATTATTCTGTTCGCATGGGGAGGAGGCCTACTTACAATGGCAGGAGCGGCAGGTCTGAAATTTATACCTATTGATGGCATAGATACGTGGGACAGATTATTTGTACTTGATCCGGGAAGTGGTTGGTGGGGGTTGAACTTAGGCAGATCACTTATCTTTTCTACAGAGGCCTATTATCATGTATTATTTTTCGGCGGCATTCTTTGTATTTTGAAAAAAAAATGGAAAACAGCTGCTGTACTGGCTTTGCTTATTTTTCTATCACATCCATATACAGGAGTCGAATACCTAAGCATCATTGTATTTTGGATATTCGTAGAAATCATTATTAAAAAAAATAGAGAGATACCATTATGGTTTGGTTTTATCAACCTCGCTATTTTGATTTTGCATATTTCCTATTATATGATATTTCTAAATCAGTTTGCTGATCATCATTCAGTGCATGAGCAATGTTCATTAAGTATTACGGTTCCTTTTTACACTTTGGTCGCGGCATATTGTATAGTTGGTTTGTTTACACTGCTAAGGTTCATATCAAAGCCATTACATACCTTTTTTGCATCATCTGAAAATACCCTATTCCTAAGCTGGTTTATAATAGTTTTTCTTTTAATAAATCACCAGCTATTCATGAAGGCAATGGAACCAGTACATTTTACAAGAGGTTATGAATGGAGTTCGCTATTCATTATAGGTCTTCCTGCCCAAGAAAGGTTTATTAATTACTTAAAAAAGAAATCCAAATTTATTCTTTTACCACTCTTTTGCCTGATACTTTTAAATGATAACATTTTATGGCTGATAAACTATTCACGACCTGAGTCTCTAACTCAGCTTTCAGTCTATATTTCCCAAAAGCAAAAAGATGTATTGAACTGGCTTGAAAAAAATACAAACAACTCATCACTGGTAATAAGTGGAGATAACCAAATTTCTATTTTAAGTACCGTATACACAAAAGCCTACCCATGGACATCGCATAATTTAGCAACGCCATTTCTCAAACGAAAACAAAAAGCCTATGAGAATTTTATAACCAATAAAGTGATCGATAGTGCATGGTACGATCGTGACGCTCTATTTATATTGAACGAAACTGATACTGCTGAAAAAAGCAGAGCTACTGATCTACCCTTCAAACCTGATTCAATTATACATATGAATCAGTATATGATCATCCGGTCACGTTTATTAAAGAAGTAAGTCTAATTTAGATTCTGAAAATGTTAAGTCTTATATTTTGCCAAATCATTATTACGCTGATCTGCCTCTGGAGCGGAATTCTTTTTTACAAATTTTTTCCTGCAAAAAATGAAACGAGGCCAGTCATTCACTACCTGGTAAGCGGTTTGATCCTTCTAACAACTTTAACGCAAATTATTGTCGTATTTTTTCCAATTACTATTTATACAAGGTTAGGGATATTAGGATTGCTTATTTTATTATCCTTCTTCAAACGGGTGAAAACAAAATTTTTTATACCTGAGATAAAAGTTTCTGCTTCTTTGATATTGTTTTTTATTGTTTGGGCTATAATACTTCTTATCAATGCAGGACCAACAATGATGGATGATACTGAGAGCTATCATATTCAATCAATAAAATGGATACAGGAGTACGGTACGGTTCCCGGACTTGTAAATCTTCATGAAAGATTTGGTTTTAATTCTTCATGGTTCAGCAGTGTGGCATTATTTAGTTTTTCTTCAAAAACTACGGGCGGATTTACGGTACTCAACAGTGTTATATCAGTGTGGTTATGTTATTGGTTTATTGGAAAGATCAATCAGTTCCAAAAAGAAAACAATACGAAAGCCGTTTTTGCCATTCTTTCAGTTTTCATTGTATCCCTGGCAATTTGGCCATTAGTTAGGGGAAATGCGGCTACAACCAATTACGATTTTATTACCACATCTATTGTTTTAATATTATCTACAGAAGTATTTTTTAATGAAAAAATTTCTCCCCAAATAGAATGGATAATATGGCCCGCTTATTTGTTCACAGTTCGACTTATCAATTTTCCCTTATTTCTTTTAAGCCTATTTGCTTTTATATTATTTATAAAGCAAAAACAAAGCAGGCAACTTCTTTTACCATTAGTCTATTGTTTTTTACTTGTTGCTCCTTTTCTTATTCGAAATATTATAATTGCTGGTTATCCATTTTATCCAGCGAATTATTTTGATTTTACGAATGTTGATTGGAAACCTGATTCCCAAATGACCGAAAAACTTCTGGAATACATTAAGTACTATAATCGTGTCAGCACAACTTATCTTGATATTGAACAAACAAAAGCACTGGGCTCTGCATGGATACCTACGTGGTTCCAACATCTCTTTCTTTTTGATAAAATATTAGTGCTGGCTGGTTTTGTCGGAATATTATTCACCGGTGTAAAATTGTTTATTCAAAAAAATAATTATGGCAAATCAATTATTACGGCGCTAATGTTCGCCTGGCTTACTTGTTGGTTTATTATTTCTCCAGATCCCAGATTTGTTTATGGCGTTTTGCTTTTTGGAGTTTTTCTGCTGGTATATTATTTAATTCCTTTTATAAAAGATCCTGTGGCAATAAAGTTATTATTAAATTCTTTAATAATTTTTATGATCGGAGGGTTGAGTTATAGCCTGGTGACAAAACCTTTGAAGCAAACAGAATACAGAAACTGGGTTTCCCCTTTACAACTTCCACAACCACCAGTAGAAGAGATCCTGATCGATGGAATAACATTTCGAATCCCTGAATTAATAAATAGTAACTGGAATGCCCGTTGTTATGGCACTCAGCTACCTTGTTTATACAAAATCGATCCAAGATTAAAAATGAGAGGAAAAAATATTAGTAAGGGCTTTCGTTTAGAAAAATGAAGATGCTGGATTATCTTCACCCATAATTTCAATGACTGTGAA
>VBAS01000246.1:8470-14297 GCA_005882975.1 Bacteroidota bacterium
GGAAAAGCAGATAATAATTGTAAATGATGGCTCTACCGATAACTCAGCAAATGCAATAAACCAGTTTTGCGAAAAAAATCCTTCTGCGATCTCAATTCATCAACAAACAAATTCCGGCAAAGGTGCTGCGGTAAGAGCTGCATTGCAAAAAGCTAATGGTGATATCATCATAATACAAGACGCAGATTTTGAATACGACCCAAATGACTATAATAAATTGTTACATCCTATAATTGATGGTCATGCCGATGTAGTGTATGGCTCACGATTTATGGGAAGCGGGCCACACAGAGTTTTATTTTTCTTTCATACTATCGGTAATAAATTTCTGACATTTCTTTCGAATCTTTTTACTGGTTTAAATCTTACTGATATGGAAACCGGCTATAAAATGTTTAAGATAGATGTATTTAAACAAATTCGTCTCAAAGAGAATAGGTTTGGCTTTGAACCGGAAGTTACAGCCAAAGCAAGCCGTATTAAAAGTATAAGATTTTATGAAGTTGGTATTGCTTATTATGGAAGAACTTATAATGATGGAAAAAAAATAAAATGGACTGATGGACTAAAAGCCATTTGGTGTATTTTAAAATACAATATTTTCTCGCGCAAATGAATGAAAACACATCGGCAAAAGATCCGGTTGGACTTCATACGTTGGAAGTGATCGCTAAAGCGGATCGCTTTAACCAATGGATGTATGAGCAATTTAAAAACCAATTACACGGTGAGATACTTGAGATCGGGAGTGGCATCGGTAATATTTCACAGCTGGTGATCGAAGAAGGACATACTATTACACTTTCAGATTACAATGAAGAATATTGTCAGGATTTAAAAAAGAAATTTTCGCAACTAAGTAATGTAAGGGAAGTGATAAGTATCGATCTGCTTGATCAAAATTTCGAAAACAGATATTTGGCATATAAAGAAAAATTTGACAGTGTTTTTTTACTGAATGTGATCGAACACATTGAAGACGACGAAATGGCTGTAAAAAATTGTAACTACCTTTTAAAGCCCGGAGGAAATCTGATCTTGCTTGCTCCTGCCTATTCATGGCTCTATTGTACATTCGATAAACAATTGGGGCATTTCAGAAGATATTCTTTAAAACAATTACAAAAATTATTGAAAAAACAAAAATTCAGTCTTTTATCAGGTAACTATTTCAACTTGACAGGTATTGCTGGTTGGTTCTTATTTGGGAAGATCATGAATAAAAAAATGCTTAGCAGTGGTGAAATGTCTGCTTTCAACAAAATTGTACCAATTGCAAAAGTCCTTGATAAATTATTTGGAAAAAGCTTGGGTCTTTCAATAATTGTTTCCGGAATAAAAAATTAAGCAATGCTCACTATCCTGCTGGCATGGATCTATATTACTTTCCTCTGCTGGACGTGGGGCATTCTTTTTTTACAAATGATCAGTGTAACAAAAACCCGTTTACATTTCCCCCTTTTCAGCATCATTTGTATCACAGGTCTTTCTGCCATTACCGTTATTGCAGGTCTTCTTTCGTTATTCTTTCCTTTGGGTGAATGGTGGGTACAATTTTTATTTATTATTCCGTGCCTTGTTTTGTTTTTTCAAAAAAATTCACCTGCCTTTTTTGCTGCACTAAAAAAAGAATTTCAAGATCTGCATTTTATTTCTATCATTTTACTATCGGTTTGTTTGTTATTGATCTTAGTGATGAGCAGTTGGATTGTTATTCATCCTGACACGTTGGGATATCATGCTCAAACAATTCAATGGATCGAGAAATATAAAGCTGTTCCTGGTTTGGTTCATTTACAAGTTCGGTTTGGCTATCAGGGACTTTGGTTTGTTGATAACGCCTTATTTGGTTTTAGTTTTACAGGAAATGAAGGAATCACTCTTTTAAACTCAACAGTGCTATTTTGGTTTTTCATTTTTTTGACCAACCGCATCAATTATAATTTTTTTAAAGCAGGTAAAAGGGTTTACGGACTACTTTGGACAGCTTTACTTCTGATAAGCACCTGGAGTTATACCCAAGTAAGATTAACAGCTACTTCTGCAAGCCCTGATTTTATTGCTGCCCTTTTTATTTTGATCATCATTTACCTGCTTCTTGAAAAAAAAGTAAAACATCCGGATGACTCAACATGGTTGCTGGCTGCTTTTTTAAGTGTAGTGGCGGTTACAATCAAACTTTCGGTTGCCCCCATATTATTAATTGCAGCTGTGCCAGCTTTCATTGGATTAGTTAAAAGAAAAATTAAACTATTTTTTACAATATTCTTTATATCTGTAATAACACTCACTCCTTTTATTGTAAGAAATATTATCACGACTGGTTATGTAGTGTTTCCTTCAACTTCTATTGATGTAACCCATGTAGATTGGAAATATAATCGGGAACGTACAATAAATGAAAAAAATTATATAACTGCTTATGCAAAGAACCCCGGAATTATAGTAAGAACTGAAATTAATGCAATAAACAAAATGAACCCTGCAGAATGGTTGCCAACCTGGTGGCAAAACCGGTCAACTGCTGATAAGATAATTATGACCTTTCTCGTACTTTCTTTTTTTATTGCATTATTATCAATTAAGAAAATACTCTTATCTGGTTTTATACCCCAATTTGTTCTCGTAACGCTACTTACGGGAATTATTTTCTGGTTTGTAAATGCTCCTGATCCCAGATTTGGTTTTGGATCAATACTTGGATTTATTGCGGTAGTTTCTTACTTGGTCTTTACAGAAAAAGAAATTCTCATTCAAAAAAGCGTATTGATCGCTATTTTGTTGATTATTACAGGATCGGTACTTGCATACACAGGATACCGATTTGTAAACTTTTTTAAAAAAGATCAATTATTGAAACCTTTGGGAATAGAGAAAGTAGAATATAAAACTTTTGATTGTGATGGAATAAAAATCAATTCCCCTGTTGCAAATAAAGATCTCGGCATTACTCCCATTCCTTGTACTGATCTTGATTGTGAAAGATTTTCCCCAAGAGGACATAAGGTTGAAGATGGCTTTAGGGCTAAATAGAATCCTTTATACTTTTTCCAGTCATCGCTTTGCTGATGGCCATATCCATCACTCTTTCTGCATATGGTCGTGAGATTTCATTCAATGATTCTGTCTTTTGATGTATCAAGTCTTTATTTTCTGAATCAAGGGCCGATCTGAGATCATCAATTGCTTTTGTGGTTTTAGCAATTTCTTCAGGCAAAAGAAATTCAGCATTCTTATTGAGAAATTTTTGTGTTGTATCGATTAACTGCTGTGCTTCAGTTTTAGCTTCGACCAATGCTCTTATTTTTATATCCTCGCTCGCATGTTGAATAGATTCCATTAGCATTTTTTCAACTTCAGCATCAGACAATCCGTACTGAGGTTTTACGTCAATGCTTTGTTCTCCGCCGCTTCTTAGTTCTTTTGCTTTTACTTTTAATATACCATCAGCATTGATCAGGAATGACACTTCTACCTTGGCAAATCCTGCAGGCATAGCTGGAATTCCTGATAAATTAAATTCAGCCAGCTTACGATTATTTTTTACCAGGTCTCTTTCTCCCTGGAAAACAGAAATTCTCATTCCGTTTTGCCCATCTTTTTGCGTTGTGTATTGGCGACCCGCCTTAGAAGGGATTTTTGTATTACGCGGTATTAAGACATCCATTAACCCTCCCATTGTTTCAATGCCTAATGATAGCGGTGTAATATCCAACAATAAAAAATCTTTATTGTTGCCTGCAAGAATATCAGCCTGCACAGCAGCGCCAAGCGCCACTACTTCATCCGGATTTAAATCATCATGAACTTTTCTTCCAAAAAATTTACTTACAGACTCCTTTACTAACGGTACTCTCGTTGATCCACCAACCATTATTACTTCATCGATGTCTTTTGAAGTAAGCTGTGCATCTGCCAATGCATTTTTGCAACATTGAATTGTTTTATCAACTAAAGCATGGATCAATTTCTGAAATTCAGCTTTATTTAATTCAAGTGTATTTCCTGCGGCTTCACTTTTAAAATTCTCATTATTGCTTAAATATTTCTTTGCTTCTTCTGCTTTTAATCTTAATTCCTGCGCAAGACTTTTATGTGCATTTAATTCTTCTTCTTTTATCCCTTTTTGACCTATCCAATGTTTTACAATTGCATGATCAAAATCATCGCCTCCCAAATACGTATCACCATTCGTCGATAACACCTCGAAAATGCCATTGCTGATATGCAAAACAGAAATATCAAACGTTCCTCCGCCAAGATCATAGACTGCAACGGTCTTTGTTTCATCATTCCTCATTCCCAAACCATAAGCAAGACTTGCAGCTGTTGGTTCGTTCACTATTCTCAATACATCAAGCCCGGCTAATTTACCTGCATCCCTTGTTGCTTGTCGCTGTGCATCATTAAAATAAGCCGGCACAGTGATAACGGCTTTTGTTACAGGAGTTTTTAAAATATGCTCGGCTCTTTTTTTTAATTCAATAAGTATATAAGAAGATAATTCCACAGGTGAATAAAACTTTTCTCCCACCTGGATTTTGACTAAGCTCTCCGTATTGTCATCAATCACTTTATAAGAAAAAAAAGATGACCTTTCTTTAATGTCATTATAAGATTTACCCATCAATCTCTTTACTGAAAAGATGGTGCTCTGAGGCTCAGCGATAAGATAATTTTTTGCTTCATCGCCGACTGTGACCAATCCCATATGGTCAAAGTGAACGATCGATGGCACCAACGCATTACCATCATGTTCTTTAAGCACAACTGGTTTTCTGCTTTCAGGGTGAATGATAGCCACTAAACTATTTGTTGTTCCAAGATCGATCCCTACGATCATTTCCTGTTGCTGTAAACTTCCTGTTGCTATATTGATTGCTATTTTTCCCATTCGATTTCTGAATTCAAATAAGTGACAAAAGTATTGAAGGATAAGATTAATTTCTTACGAAGTAGGAAACAAAACTTATTAATATTTTTTTAATACCCAATTATCTTGCGAAGGTTCGCCATTTTGCATCTTGCCTGGAATAAATTCAATTATTTGAAATTTCCCGGCAATTAATTCTTGTATAAATTCTTGAGGTTGAAAAGATGAATAAAGCCGATTTCCTTCTTTTAAATATTTTCTTGTAACTAATCTGCCAGAATCAAAAATCTCTTTTTCATTAGAAGTTAATCTTGATTTGTAAGCCTCACCTTGTGTAGTAATAAGTATCACTCCTCCCACCTTGATAATCCTGTACAATTCATCTATCCAGGCAAAATGATTTTTTTCTGAAAGATGAGTGAAGATTGATAATCCAATTATTGCATCAAAAAATGAGGCTGCGTAATTCATAGGAGGACCAATCTTATTTGTCGAAAAATGTATTTGATGAGATAGATAATCTTTAAAAAGATATTTTAAGGGAAAAGCTATAATTGCTTTTCCCTTTTTTATTTTCGTTTAGTAAAAAAGTAATGAGTATTAAATCGAATATATCAGGATTATTGCGAAAAATGAATTTACTTTCTTCAGCAGAGAGAGCAAGATTTTATTTACAAAAAATAAAATATAAAAGTCCGCAGAACTTCTTCCATCCTCATAATACCATTTGTAATTCAATCTATAAGTTTCATAAATAAAAAACTCGGGCGGCAAAACAAAATCTGGGCGTTCATTCCTGAATGCATTGTTATCTCTTTTATATTTTATTTTTTGTAAATAAAATCTTGCTCTCTCTGCTGAAGAAAGTAAATTCATTTTTCGCAATAATCCTGATATATTCGATTTAATACTCATTACTTTTTTACTAAACGAAAATAAAAAAGGGAAAAGCAA
>VBAS01000094.1 GCA_005882975.1 Bacteroidota bacterium
CAAAATGTTTTTCCTGTCACAATGAGAAGAAAGCAAAGGGTGGGATGATCATGACAACTGTAGAAAAAATATTAGAAGGTGGAAAGAATGGAGCAATTTGGAAATCCGGCGATGCATTGAACAGCCACATCATTGAAAAGATCAATTTACCGGAAGACGAGAAGAAACATATGCCTCCAAAAGGCAAACCACAGTTGAGCCAGGAACAAATTGATCTTTTATTTGCATGGATACAATCAGGGGCAGATATGAAAAAGACAATGAAGGATTATGCAAATGACGATACAGTGAAGGTATTGGCAGCAAAATTTATTCATTTGCCAAAAGAAGAAACGGAAAAAACATATTCGTTTGCTGCTGCACCAACCGCAACAATTCAGAAGTTGAGCGGTCCCTTTTGTTCCGTATTTCCTATATCTCAAAAATCTCCGGCATTACAAGCAGATTTTTTTGTAAAAGAAAAGTTTGACAGAAAAAAATTGGAGGATCTTTTAAAAGTAAAAGAACAGCTCGTTGTGCTCAATCTTGGGAATATGCCCGTCAACGATGCCGACATGAAGACGGTTAATCAATTTACAAATCTTGAAAAGCTGAATCTGAATAACTCTTTGATCACAAATAATGCATTGGTGGATATCAAAAAACTAAAAAGCCTTCGATCACTTTCGCTTGCAGGAACTCAAATTGATAAAAATGCAGGACAATCATTTTCACAGTTCGATTCCCTAAAAGAAGCCTTTATATGGAACACAAAAATTTCAACAACCGAAGCGGACGAATTGCAAAAGCAAAACAAAAAGATAAGATTTGACCGGGGTTATATTCCGGACGAAAATGAAATTCTTACACTAACATCCCCAAGTGTAAAGAACGAAGAATTTATTTTGGCAGCAAATGAAAAAATAGAATTAGAACAAAAGATAGCGGGTGCCACTATTCGATATACCATTGATGGAACTGACCCAGACAGCACAACATCTCCAATATATAAAAGCCCCATTACTGCTGACGGATTTACATTGATCAAAGCGAAAAGCATAAAGACGGGTTGGTACAGCAGTCCCGTTTCTTCATTTTCATTTTTTAAAAAAGGCATAAAACCAGCAGAGGCGGAATTAATAAATAAACCGAATGAAAAGTATAAAGGAAATGGAGGCGCTACATTAATTGATGGTAAGAAAGGATTGGCGGAAAATTTTAGCGATGCGGCCTGGCTTGGATTTAGGGAAGAACCTTTTGCTGCAGCTTTCTATTTTGATACAGTACAAACTATTAATAGCATCTCTATTAGTTATAATGAAAATGTACAATCGTTTTTAATGCCTCCGGCAGAAGTAGAAGTTTGGGCGGGAGATACCAAGGACAAATTACAATTATTAAAGAAGGCCTCCACACCACAACCCACAAAAGAAGAAAAGAATATTGTTAGGGTTGAGGGAATGAAAATTGATATTCCACGATCAACATATAAATATTATAAAATAGTTGCAAAGAATGTTTTAAAATTACCTACGTGGCATCCGGGTAAAGGTCAGAAGGCCTGGATATTTATTGACGAAATCTTTTTTAATTAACCAATTATGAAACGGAAAGAGTTTATTCAAAACAGCAGCATACTTATTGCCGGTAGTATGATCGCAAGAGAAAAACTATTTGAGATAGTCGACGGCGAAATTGTCTATGGCCAGAACGAAAAAAGGTATAAGCAGGTAAAAGATTGGGTAAAGGCAGACGCTGCAACATTGCCAGTAAACGACTGTCATGAAATGGTACAGGACGCTAAGGGAAGAATTGTTTTATTAACTAATGAAACAAAAAACAATGTTATCTTCTTTAATAAAAAAGGGAAGTTACTTAAAACATGGGGCCACGATTTTCCAGGGGCACACGGGTTGACCCTTTGGGGAGACAAGGAACAATTTCTTTTTATCACAGATACTGTAAAAAACCAATTCTATAAAGCAGCGATCGATGGACAAATTTTGCAGACATGGGATTACCCGGTTGAAACCGGCAAATATCCCGAAGCAAAAAGATTTGTTCCAACAGAAACAGCCATAACCAAAGACGGTGAAATATATTTAGCGGATGGTTACGGCATGCAATTCATCATGCACTATGATGAAAAGGGGAAACTCAAAAATGTTTTTGGCGGGAGAGGAAACGAAGAAAAAAATTTGGACAATGCTCACGGTATAACGATCGATCACCGCACAAATCCAGAAACATTAATTATAACCGACCGGACCCGTTGTTGCTTTAAACGATTTTCAATGGTAGGAGAATATATAGAAACTATTTCTTTGCCTGGGGCCTGTGTTTGCCGCCCGGTTATAAAAGGAAATTATTTATATGCAGCCGTTCTTCGTTCTCCTAATCTTGATACGGTTGATTCCGGATTTGTTATTATTCTAAATAAAGAGAACAAGGTTGTTTCGGTGCTTTGTGGTTCTGAAGCAGCTTATGAAAGTGATAAACTAAAACCTTTTCATCAAACGGATAAACTTTTCAAGCATCCGCATGATGTATTAGTGGATGATGAAGAGAATCTTTATGTGTGTCAATGGAGCTCGGGCAAAGTATATCCTTATAAATTCAAGCCCGTAAAATAATTTTATGATCATTCGCAGGGCAAAGAAAAAGGACATTGATAAACTTTCGGTGTTGTTTGATAAATACAGGATCTTTTATAAACAATCATCGGACATTGACAATGCAAGGTCATTTTTAAAGAAGCGAATGAAAAGAAAAGAGTCGGTGATCTTTGTTGCCGAAGAAAGAAAAGAGCTGATCGGCTTTATGCAATTATTTCCAATATTTTCTTCTGTTAGTATGAAAAGAACCTGGTTGCTGAATGATCTTTATGTAAATGAAAGAGCCAGAGGAATGGGAACGGCCGCCAAATTATTAGATGCTGCAAAAGATTTTGGAGCAGAAACAAATTCAAAGTGGCTGATATTGCAAACTGCGGCAGATAATTTTACCGCACAAAAAGTGTATGAAAAAAATGGATGGGTGAGAGAAACAGATCTTTTTTACAGAAAGGATATTTAGAACCAACCGCGACGGCGAAACATCACTAACATCCCAATAGGGATGAAAAGCATAAGCGCAACAGCGGCAACAAAACCATAAGATTTGTGCAACCATGGTATAGTTTCAAAGTTCATTCCGAATATACCTCCGATAACAGTAGCAGGCGCCATTAAGCATGTCACTATAGCCATCACCTTCATCACTTCATTCATCTTTAAGTTCACATTGTTGAGATAAAGGTCATGCATATTAATCATCATATC
Organism: Bacteroidota bacterium; assembly: GCA_005882975.1. Taxonomy (GTDB): domain Bacteria; phylum Bacteroidota; class Bacteroidia; order Chitinophagales; family Chitinophagaceae; genus VBAS01. Next base: position 3,300 of record VBAS01000094.1, read on the forward strand.
ACGATAGGTTTCGCTCAAGTCGTTTGCCTGTACAATATGATCATAAATATCTTTAAAATATTTAGTGCTTTTATCATCAAGCAGATCACTATCACTGCGAATAAAACCATTGATAAGATCCCGAACCGGCGATATGTTTCTTTTTAAAACGATTATCTCTTTACGCAACTGGTTAATTTTTCCCAATGACCGCTGGGTGGAACTTCTCACCACTTCTTCTTCCAATGACTCTATCTGGTCCCCAAGGTTTTCCATTACGAGAAAATAATGATCGACGATAAGATCGAGCATTGTGTAGCATAGATAATCGGAGCCTGCCTGGCGAAGACGGCTGGTCGTCAACTTTAATTTTTCCCTCAATGAATTAAAAACATCGCGACTTGCATCTTCCTGGAAGCTGAGTACAAAATTTTTTCCGAGTACAATGCTGATCTGCTCCTGCTCTACCGTATTCTTTTCAGGATTATAGTAAAGCATATTAAGCAGGCAAAAGAGAATATTGTCTATTTCGTCCATTTTGGGCCGCTGGTTGATACTCATAATATCTTCCTGTATGAGTGGGTGCACGCCAAAATAATTGGATAAGGTTTCTACATCTGCTTTTCGGATCCCATCAATATTGATCCATGTTATAGTGTGCCTGGATAAAAACTGGAAACATTCGCTTACGGCTTTCGCATCATACACCTCTATGGATTCAGCATTATAATCATATATGGTGATCTTGATTTCTTTTGAATCTTCGCGGAGTGGAATTATAGTTGGGTTCTGACTTAATATTTCACGGGTACGCCGGGTGCCAAATAAATTTATCGGCACCAAATATTTAAGATATTTTTCCGGCTTAAGCTTAACGTTCATAACATTGGTAAGTTACCAAAAGAAACCCATCACTAAAATAATGGGGTTAAAAATAACAAATCAATTATTCTTTTTTGTGAACCGGGCTATATTTTGCATTTTGAAAACAAAATAAAAGATGCCATCTCAAAAACAGGAGTTTTCATTTCCCGGTCAAACAACAGAACAACTTTTACTACTTGCTTATGGAACTTTCCTGGAACTTGGGTGGACGCCCAAATATGCCGGCCCCAATGCAATTGTGGGATATACACCACGCAGTTGGAATAAATACGATGATGAGATAATAGTTGAAGCAACCGAGGAGATAATATCGGTTAAAAGCAGTCTTGTTCACAATGAATCTTTTGATATGATGGGTAAGAATAAGAAACATATCAGTGATTTCATAGAGGCATTTGAAAAAATGAGATCGTCAGCACCAAGGCAAGAATGGACAACGGCGATCAAAAATTTACGGGCACAAACCATTCAAACAGTAACAGAAGAAGCGACCCAAATTGAAGAAATTAATAGGGTAATGAAGCTTTCGGGATCGAATTTGTATGCGACCTATGCCCTTATAGGGATAAATGTTATTGTTTTTATCCTGATGGCGATTAATGGAGCGGGAATCTTTAATGCAAATGCATTAGTGCATATTGAGTGGGGAAGTAATTATTCACCACTCACTTTGTCCGGAGATTGGTGGCGGTTGTTCACTTGTATGTTTATTCATTTTGGCATTATTCATCTTGCAATGAATTCTTATGCATTGTACATGGCGGGAGTATATCTTGAACCCATGTTGGGAAAGACAAAATATATAATTGCATACGTAACAACAGGAATTTTTGCAAGCCTTGCCAGCCTGTGGTGGCATACTGAAGGAGTAAATAGCGCAGGGGCTTCTGGTGCCATCTTTGGTTTGTATGGAATTTTTCTTGCGTTACTATTTACCAACCTTATACCAAAACAAATGAGGACACCGCTATTGAAAAGTATTGGTGTCTTTGTCGTATTCAATCTGGCTTATGGCGTAAAATCAGGAGTGGATAATGCTGCTCACATTGGAGGATTAGTAAGCGGTCTTGTTATTGGGTTTATTTTTTATCCGTTATTGAAAATAGAAGATAAAGGAATTAAAACTAATCTTGCTTTATTGGGAGTACTTGCTGTGTCAGTTCTATCGGGATGGATTTATCTCAATAGCCCTAAGAACAAAATTGGCCCTGAAAAACGGGCGGCCGAATTAAATTATTTGAATGAAGCAAAATTTCCCGATGGAGAAATGTTTTATGAAAAGTACAAAGAGTATGTACAAAGCGATGAAAAAATAGTCAATATGTTTAATGACGGTACAGCTTCCTTTAAAGACTGGCTCGCTAAAAATGAAGAAAACATCAACCAGGAATTTGCAAAAGCTACAGTAACTGTAACTGTCATGAATAATTACAACGTATCAAGGTCTGCAAAAGAACAGATCAATTTACTTGGACAATTATTAGATGCACGAAAAGAACAGGTGTCCATTGTGAAACAACTTGCACAGGAAGATAATCCAGCAAGCCAGCTTAAACTGGCGGAAATAAGAAATAGGCAGACAGAAGTTTTGGCAGAGCTAAATAAGAAAGGCAATTAATTATAGAGAGCTTTTTGCCCGTTCCAGGTCTTCGGGTGTATCAATGGCAATATTGTGATAATCCGTTTCGGCCATTTTTATTTTAATACCATTTTCCAAATAACGAAGCTGCTCTAATTTTTCCATTTTTTCTAAAGAGGATTGCGGCAATCTTGTAAATGCTATCAACGCCTCTTTTTTATATGCATAAACGCCAACATGCAAAAAATATTCAGCAGGCATTTTTTCATCTCTTTGATAAGGTAGAATGCTTCTGCTGAAATAAAGAGCATAGTCCAGTTTATCGGTAACAACTTTTACATTATTAGGATTGGCTGCTTCTTCTTTTGAAATTTTTCTCATCAGCGAAGCAACCTGTATGTTATCATCATTAAAAAGACGAACTAATTTCTCCAGCGGTTCTTTTTTTATAAATGGTTCATCACCCTGAACATTTACAACGACATCAATATTCATTTCGGAAATAGATTCAGCAATTCTATCACTTCCGCTCTCATGTTCTTTTTTACTCATGATCACTTTGCCGCCATTATCTTTTATCTCTTTATAAATTATATCGCTGTCTGTTACCACAAAAACATCATTGAATAGGGCTGTTGATATTGTATTATCATATACATGTCGTATGATCGTTTTATTTCCCAGCATCTGCATTAGTTTACCCGGGAAACGGGTAGCTGCATAGCGGGCAGGAATGACGGCAACAATAATCATTGGGGAAAGTTAGCAAAAGCAATCAACCATCAAGTTTTTGAAATGGTTTTTTTAATAAAGCAACAAGATCTTCGTCTTTTTCATTGGGATAATAACGATCAAGACCATAACGAATGCTTTTGGGATCAAGAGTTTTAAATGTTCCGAACAGCCTGTCCCAGATCGAAAAAACACCACCATAATTGCTATCGGTGTATGGTTGTTTCCAATGATGATGCACTTTATGCATATTGGGAGAAACTAAAACATAGCTGATGATCTTGTCTACAGATTTTGGTAAAGAGATATTGGCATGTGTAAAAGCTGTCGCAAGTACTATTAAAGTTTGATAGATCATGACCGTGTACATGGGCGCCCCCGATACAAAAATTAACAAGAGAAAAAAAACTCCTCTAAGAATGCTATCACCCGGATGATGCCTCAGACCTGTGGTTACATCAACATTATTATCGGTATGATGAACAAGATGAAAAGCCCACAACGGGCTTACTTTATGCATCACCCAATGGACCAGCCAGCTGCTAAAGTCTAGTCCAAGAACACCAATAATAATTGTAAAAACTATATTTGCGTTGGTCCAATAAACGATACCAAAAGAATTTTTTTTACACCAGTCGCTTAGCATTACTATTAATACCGCAATACCAAAGTGGATGACAAGATGTATAGCAGTGAACACAAGATTAATACTGGCATGCCGAAACTTGTTTTTTTTGTAGCGTAATTGTATTAGAGGAATAGCGCCTTCAAGAATCCAGAAAATCAAAAGACCACCAACAAGAAAGATCATTCGCTGCACAGGATGGTTTTCCAGGGTATCAAAATACAGCTTTATGTCATTCCACATAGGAAGAATTATTAGCAGAAAAGTTACGAAGGAAAAAGTATATCAGGAAACTTGTTCATTCTCCCATTGTGTTAATAATTCCATGGCTCTTTCCTCTTGTATCTCGGGAACCATCAATTCTATGCCACCGGAAATTGATGAAAGAAAAGGAGCAGTAGTCACAGTGTGTTCGTTTTGCAAATGACAAACAATATTTTCTTCTTTCAGGCGCCCCATCACCAAATATGCAGAAATATAATCATCAAATCTTTTTATTGTAACCAACTTCATTCTATAAAAATAAAAAAGTCCCACCTAAGCGGGACTAAAAAGATATTTTATATTTCAAAAAGTTATTGATTCAGCATTAGCGGCATTACAAGCATCATTAGCTCTTCATTATCTTCCTGCTCTGTAGGCTTTATTATTCCCGCTTTGGTTGGCGTAGAAAGTTCAATTTTTATATCGTCGCTATCTGCTGCGCTAAGCATTTCTATCAAAAATTTTGCATTAAAAGCGATGGCAAGATCTTCGCCATCATAACGACATTTCATTCTTTCATCACCCTCAAAGCTAAAATCAATATCCTGTGCGGTCAATTCAAGCTCACTACCAGCGATGCTAAGTACGACCTGGTTGGTGCTTTTATTACTAAAGATGGCAACACGGCGCAAAGCCCCCTGGAAATCATTTTTGTTAACAACAAGTTTATACGGATTATCAGAAGGAATCACCACTTTATAATCAGGGAAACGAGCATCGATGAGCCGGCAACTCATTTGCGTAGTGCCATGTTTTACAAAAAAATGATTACTGTTATAGCTGATGGAAATTTCATCGTCATTTGCCGGCAATGCAGATTTTAAAAGCGTCAATGGTTTTTTAGGAACGATAAAATTATCACTCTTCGGACAGCTTACATCAACTCTTTTATATTTTACCAAACGATGCGCATCAGTGGCCACGCATTGCATTCCTTTTTTATCCAACTCAAAAAATACACCTGTCATTGCAGGGCGAAGATCATCATTGCTTACGGCAAACAATGTTTTATTAATAGCAGTGATCAAAGCCAAAGAAGTTGCTTTGAATGTAGTGGTATCATCAGCGGAGGGTTCTTTGGGAAAATTGTCAGGGTTCTCCCCCATTACTTTATATTTTCCATTATCGCTTGTGAGTTCAATACCAAAATTTTTATCGATATTAAATGTCAATGGTTGATCCGGAATATTTTTCAAACTGTCCAAAAGAATTTTTGCCGGAATACAAACCTTGCCGCTATCCTTGGCTTCAATATCCATTTGAATGCGCATCACGGTCTCAAGATCTGTCGCTACTACACTCAGTTTATTCTTTTCTACTTCAAACAAAAAATCTTCCAGGATCGGCAGTACGGTATTGGCATTAATAACTCCAGATATATGCTGCAGTTGTTTCAGTAAAGCCGAAGAGGAAACAATAAATTTCATCTTGCATTTGGTTTGAGGCGAAGCTAATGATTTTTGAATAATGGCCAACATTTATAAAAACACTGTGGATTATTAATTAGCAGCAGGATACGAGCCTTAAATTTGAGCCCGGAAATAAGAAAATGCTACCCAAAAAATCATTGACCAAAGAACAAGCCTATCAGAAATTGAGGCATTATTGTGCCTACCAGGATCGTTGCCATAGTGAAGTGAAAACAAAAGCGTATTTACTGGGACTAAGAAAACCGGAGGTAGAAGAACTCACTTCAAGGTTGATCGAAGAAAATTGTCTTAATGAAGAACGTTTTGCAATAGCATTCGCTGGTGGCAAATTCAGAATAAAACAATGGGGCAGAATAAAAATTAAAACCGAGCTAAAAAATAAACAGATAAGCCAGTATTGTATTAATACTGCAATGGATGAAATAGATGATCGTAAATACAAAGAAACACTTCACAGGCTGGCGGTAAAAAGATGGAATTCTATAAAAGGAGAAGGAACAAACCTATATGTAAAAATGACAAAAACCAGGGATCATCTTTTGCTTAAAGGATATGAATCTGCTCTTATAGCAATAGAAATTAAATCGCTTACAGAAAAACAAAAAGGCGCCGGATAGCGCCTTTTATAAAAGAATACATTTGTTTAAAATGGTTTTGGCGATGCCTGGGATGCTCTAACCTGTTCATCGGTTCTTCCCCCAGGCGGGCAATTTGCTCTAAGAAATTTCGAGTACATTTTGCCAAGATGTTGAAAGGTGCCCTCGCCTTCACTGATGCTATGTGTACGATTTGGATAACTCATCATCTGGAACATCTTTCCATTTTTCACTAATTCATTTACCAGCTTTTCTATATTTTGATAGTGTACATTATCATCGCCCGTGCCATGCATGAATAATAAGTTGCCTTTTAAATTTTTCGCATAAGTTAATGCGGCGCCTTTTTCATAATCACTCATATTTTCCTGGGGCAGCCCCATATATCTTTCCGTATAAATATTATCATACAATAACGAACTGGTAACAGGTGCGATCGAAATTCCTGTTTGATACTCATCCGGATATTGAAACATTAGGTTCAATGTTGAAGAACCACCACCACTCCAGCCCCAAACTGCTACACGGGTAGTGTCAATAAATTTCCATTTCATTACTTCTTTTGCACCAAGTGCCTGGTCCCTGATATTTAGCTGTCCAATTTTTTTATAAATAGATTTTCTCCATTCTCTTCCTTTTGGAGAAGGTGTGCCTCGGTTGTCCAATGAAACCTGCACATATCCATCAGCCGCCATATCGCCATCATATAAAAAATTTCCGGCAGCTCCATAGCTATCATCTACCGTTGTAGCAGCGGGTTCGCCGTATACATAAAAAACAACGGGATACTTTTTTGTGCTGTCAAAATCTTTTGGCAAAATGCGCCAGCCATCCATTGTTACACCTTCTTCCGTTGTTACCTGGAAATAAGCAATATTACTTTTCTCTTTATTTTCTTTTTTTATTTTTTTCACCATATCATCTCCTTCTTTAAAAGGCTTGTGATCGGGTAATGTGACCCATTCGGCCATTGGGGGTGTATAATAATTTGAAAAACTATGACGGGCAAATTTTCCATTGGGAGAAATTTCATAAGTATGTGTTCCTTCTTCACCGGCCGGAGACATTCTTTCAGCAGGAGAATTGCCATCTAATTTTGCAGCATATAAAAAACGCTGTGTTGCATTTGTTGGAGAAGCATAAAAATAAACAAGCCCGTTCTTTTCATCAATGTTAAGCAGGTCGATCACATCATAGTTTCCTTTTGTGATCAGTGTTTCTTTTTTCCCATCTTTACTTATTCGGTATAAGTGACGCCAACCATCTTTTTCACTGAACCACACAAACTCATTTCCGTTCGAGATCCAATCCCAACCCCTTACCTCGCTTCTCCATTCATTTAGCGTTGCTACCCATGCTTTGTCGGTTTCTGTATAAATAATCTTTGCATCACCTGTATTAGAATTGCAAAGCATCAATTTACTTTCATTTTGTTTGCGGTTGAGTTGCTGTAAAATAATTTCACCGGCATTAGTCCACTCCATTCGAATCAAATAATTCTGATTCGGCTCACCCGGGATCTTCATCCACTTTGTTTGTGCGGTCGTAATATTTACCACACCGATACGTGCCGGAGAAGGAGGCTCGCCAACTTTTGGATATTCAACAGGAATTACTCTGCTATAAACCGAATCTGTTGTGTTCAGCATGTAATAATCACGGATCTTGTTGGCATCGATCTGCCAATAGGCAATTGTTTTGCTATCGGGACTCCAGCGAAAACCATCACGACAGAAAAACTCTTCTTCGTATACCCAATCAAACGTTCCATTAATTAATTTCTTTGTTCCATTATCACTGGTAAGTTTTTTAATGACACCCGTTGCCAGGTCTTCCGAATAAATATTTCTTTCGCTTACGTAAGCTACTTTTTTATTATCTGGTGAAAATTTAGCAAATTGTAATGTTGCCGCTGGTCTTTCCTTTCCCATTTGTTTCAGATCGCCGGTTGCCAAATTCAATAACCAATAATCGCCCCGCGTTGGATAACGCCATACTTTTTGTGCATTTGTATAGATCAATGCAAGTTTTCCATCTGGTGATAATTGAAAACTGCGGGGAACGATCGTATCGCCATTTTTTGTGATCAATTGTTTACGGCCAATAAAAACTGTTTTATTCTGTGAAGGCAACTCGATCTTTACGATCTCCCTTTTTTCAACAGTATAATAGGAACTACCATCGGCGGTCCATTTGGTTATTGGTACACCGGGTTGCGCAAAAAGGATAATGAAAACAAACTGAACAACGGTTACAAGACTTAGTTTTTTTGCATCTTTTTTGAACTGCATAAGAACATATTTAAGGCGGAAAAATACAGAAATGTGAGGAGAAGAAAAGGTTAATGTGATGGGTGGACGGATTGATTTATTATTTTACAGCATGGATGGACTAACTGAATAACTTTACACCATGTCAACTCTCACCATTACAGGAATTCAAACAGCCCTACACTGGGAAGATGCGGCTGCTAACCGAAAAATGTTTGAAGAAAAGATCAACAGCATTACTGATAAAACAGAAATAATTATTCTCCCCGAAACCTTCAGCACTGGCTTTAGCATGAAACCAAAAGAGCTTGCTGAAACAATGGATGGAGAAACTATAAAATGGATGAAACGGGTTGCTGTCGAAAAAAAAGTTATTCTTATGGGCAGTGCAATTATAAAAGAAAATGAAAATTATTTCAACAGGCTTATTTGGATGTTACCCAATGGCCAGGTGGGTATCTATGATAAAAGACATTTGTTTGGATATGCTGGTGAAGACAATAAATTTACCCGAGGCACAAAAAGATTAATAGCGTCTGTTAAAGGATGGAAAATTAATTTACTTGTTTGTTACGATCTTAGATTTCCCATTTGGTCAAGACAACAGACACAGGAAGACGGACCCGAATATGATTTGCTGATCTATGTCGCCAATTGGCCCGAAAGAAGAATTCATGCATGGAAAACTTTGCTGCAGGCAAGAGCGATCGAAAACCAATGTTATGTTGTGGGAGTAAATCGTGTTGGCAACGATGGAAATAATATCTATCACAGTGGCGACAGCATGGTGGTTGATCCGATGGGTGAAATATTATATACAAGATCACATGAAGAAGATATTTTTACCGTAACACTTCATAAGGAAAAGCTGGATGAAGTAAGGACGAAACTTCCATTTTGGAAAGATGGCGATAATTTTATGATACAACCATGAAGCAAGTAATAACCAACGCAACAATTTATACGGGGAAAGAAATTCTTAAGGGCAGCGCCATTCTTATAAATGATGGAGTCATTGTCGGATTTGTTTACGACACAGATATTCCTGAAGATTATGAAGTACGGGATCTTGGTGGAAATAATATTGCACCGGCTTTTATTGATCTGCAGATATACGGTGGCAACGGATATTTGTTTTCTGCTGATCCTTCTACTGAAGCAATTGAGGCAACTTATAAATATTGTTTGGAAGGCGGAGCATCAAAATTTTTAATAACCGCCGCAACTAATTCTTCGGTAGTTTTTAGTAAAGCAATTGCGATCACCAAACAATATTTGAATAGTGGCGGAAAAGGAATGCCCGGTCTTCATTTGGAGGGGCCATGGATCAACCCGGAAAAAAGAGGAGCTCATATCCTGGAATATATTCATCGGCCAACATTGGATGAAGCAAAAAAATTGATCGAAGAAGCCGAAGGAGTAGTAAAAATGATAACACTTGCGCCGGAAATGGTGGATGAAGAGATTGTTGATTATTTACAAACCAATGGAATTATCGTTTCTGCCGGACATACCAATGCTACTTATAAGCAGGCAATGAAAGGCCTTGAAAAAATAAATATAGTAACACATTTATTCAATGCGATGTCACAGTTTCAAAGTCGGGAACCCGGAATGGTGGGAGCGATTTATGATCATCCTTCAGTTTGTTGCAGTCTTGTTGCCGATGGGGTTCATGTGGATTATACTGCTATCAAGATCAGTAAAAGAATTTTAGGAGAAAGACTTTGGTTGATCACTGATGCTGTTTCAGCAACAGCCGATGGTCCGTATCAACACGTATTTAAAAATGACAGGTATACTTTACCCAATGGAACATTGTCCGGTTCTGCATTAACCATGATGAAGGCCGTAAAAAATTGTATTGAACATGTGGGTATTGATATACAAGAAAGTTTGAGAATGGCTTCTTTATATCCTGCAAAGATTTTAGGAATTGATGATAAAACCGGGTTGATAGGAAGAGGCTATGAAGCTTCTTTTGTTGTATTCGACAATGAGATGAATGTTATTGATGTGATTTGATAAGCTCCATCACTTTATCCATTTTATAATCAGCTCCACGACGTATCGCTTCCGTAGTCGGCATAGCGACCACTTCCGGTTGTACACCGCGACCATCTTTCGGAATATTTTTATCAATTACTAAACGAAACAATGGAAGCCGAAAGCGAATATGGGTTTCGGGCAAAGTAAGATCAGGAATTAACCAGGCTGTATTTCCATAAGCGCCACCACCGGTTTCTTCTCCTACTACAAAAACATTCTCCTGTGGTTTTACAGTTTGTGTAAATAGTGTTGTAGCTGAAAAAGAATTTCCTCCAGTCAGGATAAACACATTGCCTGTAAAATGATCTTTCTTTTTAGGTTTGAAGTAGTGTCGTTCAAAATAACCGAAGTGATATTTTCCATCATTTTTTTTTGATGTTACAAACAGCATAAAAAAGCGGTTAAAGAAATAGCCTTCGATATATTTTTTATAACGGCTGTTCCTTGTATTAGCATAAAGAGTATCTGCCACTTTAAATTTTCTATCAACGATCAGCTTGGTTAAGAAAGTAGAATTAGTAACGCTGCCTCCTCCATTTCCACGAACATCAACAACAAGGTTCTTTGTTCCTTTTTTCTGCATTTCTTTAAAGGAGCTCCGGAAAAAAGATTTCAGTTTTAAATTCCGGCCAAAGGAACCAAGATCCATGAAGGCCGCATTATTCACCGGATCAATTCTCAGGCTTCTTGTTGCTTTCATGATCTGTTTTTTTCTTTCTGTCCGGCTTGTTTTTGCAAAACGGGAAATAGCGATGCGGTTGGCGGTGTCAGTTCTTGGATTATAAGAAGCGATCGTTGCTGTTTTTTCTATACCATCGTTGCCGAGATAATCAATAAAATAATTTTCTTTTTGCCCGTATATAGAGGTAAATGCTGCACCAAACCCGCCACGGTTACTTAAGCTTTGGAATTTGTGTGTCATATTATGACCGTCACTTGAAATATACTGGCAAAGCGTATCGATAATAGTTTCGATCGGCTGATCGTTGATCTTTTTTACAACTACTCCTCTTGTAAATACAGTGTCTTTACGGAAAAGATTAGCAGCAACGGTTGCTGTATCACTTGTAACCAAGCTGCCTGGCCATATCTTTAAGCTAAGCGGAAAAATTTTATTACTACTTGTATCACGGTATTTCATAAAAGCTTTAGAGCTTCTCGTTACGGTATGGCCGCAATTAATTTTTGAAATGACATAGGCCAATACTTTTCTGAAATCTTCCTCATTTAAAGAATCTTTAATTTGAGTTTTACCCCAATCAAAATAATTATCCATTTCATTTTTTGAGGTGTACCAATAAATTCCCGGGTGTGATTCTTCCAATGCACCGCGAAAAATGGCGTAATCTTTATTTAATTGTTCGGGAGAATATTTTTTTGAAGGAGTGAAAGAAGATTTAGAAACAGAACATGAACTGAAAAAGCCAGCCAACAACAGACAATAAACAATAGACAATGGACAAAGTGTAAAAAATTTTGACAAGGAACTAAGACATTGCTTATTGCCAATTGCATATTGCTTATTGAAACATGTTTTCATATACGAATTCAACTTATTATTTCTTCAATGCATCCCAACCTTGCGCAGTGATCGGGTATGTATTGTTTCCTTTGGTAATAATTTTCGCTCCTTCAGCAGCGTCGGTCATATAACCGATCACACTGATTTCTTCACTTAAAACGATCTTATTATAATCAGATTGAGGAATGGTAAATAATAATTCATAATCTTCACCACCACTCAAAGCACAGGCTGTTGGATCAATTTCAAATTTAAAAGCCGCATTTTTTGTGTCTTCTGCCACAGGTATCTTATCCTCATACAAAATACAACCTAAATTGCTTTGTTTGCAAATGTGTAAGATCTCTGAGCTTAATCCATCGCTGATATCCATCATTGCTGTGGGGGTAATGGATTGTCCTTCAAGGAACTCAATAATATTTTTTCTCGCTTCGGGTTTCAATAACCGGCCAACCACATAAGCTTCTCCCTCAAGATCTGGCTGGATCGAAGGATTCTCCACGAATATCTTTTTTTCTCTCTCCAAAAAAAGCAGGCCAACATAAGCTGCTCCAAGATCTCCGCTCACGCAAAGCAGATCGCCTTTTTGTGCGGTACTTCTTTTTACAAATTTTTCAGGTGTCACTTCTCCTATAGCTGTCACCGAAATTATAAACCCTTTTTGTGATGAAGCGGTATCGCCACCGATCAAATCAACTCCATACTTTTCACAGGCGGCATAAACACCTTCATAAAACTCATCGATAGCTTCTAAACTAAACCGGTTACTAATACCCACACTCATTGTTATTTGTGTCGGCGTGGCGTTCATGGCATATATATCACTCAGGTTTACTATAACGCTTTTATAGCCCAGGTGTTTTAAAGGAGTGTACATAAGATCAAAATGTACTCCTTCAATTAAAAGGTCTGTTGTGATGACCGTTTGTTTTCCAAAATGATCAATAACAGCGGCATCATCACCAACACCAACGATGGACGATGCATTTTGTAACTCAATATTGTTGGTTAAATGTTCTATTAAACCAAATTCGCCGAGAGATGATATTTCAGTACGATTTTCCATTGTATCCATTGAACTTAAAAATTAAATCTAAAATCCCCGATCTGAAATCTACAATTGAATTTCATTTCTTACTACTCCCAATAGCTCATCATGTATCTTTCCATTAGTAGCAATTATTCTATGCTGATAGGGAGAAAATTTTTTTCCTTCATGATCTGTCACTTTTCCTCCTGCTTCTTCTACCATTAAATAACCAGCAGCGCTGTCCCACGTTTCCAATTTATGTTCATAAAAACCATCAAACCTTCCGCAGGCAACCCAACAAAGATCAATACAAGCAGAACCCAGTCTTCTTACGGGAATACCCTTTCTTATTAAACGACTGAAAACTTCCAATGGACCGTTGGGCATGTTTATATAAGTATATGGAAAACCCGTTACAAGATTTGATGTAAGAACCATTGTGTTTCCGCTAACGGAAATTTTTTTATCATTCAGCGTGGCGCCCTTTCCCTTTTCCGCAAAGAATAATTCATTAAGTATTGGGGCATATACGGCAGACATGATTATCTCCTTGTCTTTTTCAATAGCAATGGCGACACAACAAAGAGGAATACCATGTGCAAAGTTGATGGTACCATCGATCGGATCTATTATCCATTTATAATTCGAATCACGGATATGTTCACCTGTTTCTTCAGCCAATACCTGATGATCTGGAAAATTCTTTTTTATGATCTTAATTATTGCCGCTTCCGAAGCATGATCGGCTTCAGTTACGGGATTATTGATTCCCTCTTTTTGAGAAATTTTGAAATCACCATTAAAAAACCGTTTTAGCTCTACTCCGCCTGCCATTACTGCCTCGAGAAGTGTTTGTTTAAGCATGGGCAAAGATAACTTTCGGATTTTGATTATACCCTCCAAATATGTCGGGATTAGAATATAGATTTGAAGCAGATTTATGCAACTGTCTGTAATTATTGTGAGCTATAATTCAATGGAGTTACTTGAAAATTGCTTGTTTTCAGTACAAAAAGCTATGCTAACAATAGATGGTGAGATCATTATAGTTGACAACAATTCAAAGGATGGGACCAAAGAACAGTTGCCATCAAAATTCCCGCGAGTAAAATTTATTTTTAATAATGAAAACCTTGGTTTTGCTAAAGCATGCAATCAGGGATCCAAAATTTCTTCGGGTGATTTTATTCTTTTCCTTAATTCCGATACAATCTTACCTGAAACATGTTTGACAGATTGTATTTCTTTTTTTAAAATTCATCCTGATGCTGGCGCAGTAGGTGTACGAATGCTGGATGAAAAGGGAAAATTTTTAAAAGAGTCAAAACGTGGTCTGCCATCTCCTTCTGCATCTTTTTATAAACTATTTGGATTAACAGCAATTTTTCCCCGCTCAAAAACAATTGCAAAATATTACCAGGGTCATTTGCCAGAAAACGAAAACAATCCGGTTGATGTGTTATCCGGCGCTTTTATGATGATAAAGAGAATGTTGTTTGAAAAAGTAAATGGCTTTGATGAATCTTTTTTCATGTATGGAGAAGATATTGATCTCAGTTTGCGTATAAATCAATTGGGATATAAAAATTATTACCTGGGGAGAATCAGTATTACACATTTAAAAGGAGGGAGCACAACCTATAATTATAGGTACGCAAAGGATTTTTATGGCGCCATGGATTTGTTTGTAAAAAAGCATTACAAGGGCAAACCAACGATTTACAGATTATTTTTGCAAACAGGAATAGGTTTTCGGAAAATGCTGGCGATACTTACATTGCCTTTCCGTTAAACATATATCAAATTGCTATTCATCACATCATTGTATATTCGCTCTCAATCCTCTGAACAATCGTAACTTAGTAACACCTAATGGCCAACATTATAGATATAAAAATTCCCAAAGCGATCGCTGCTGCATTGCGTATTCCTCAAAACGATCCGCGGCGTCAACAGATCAGGGTTTTAAAAAAATTGCTACGCAAAGCAAGGTTTACTGAATTTGGCCAGCATTACCGGTTTGATGATATTCTTTTAAGCAAGCATCCCGGAAAAAGTTTCCAGGAGTTAGTTCCTGTTCATGATTACAATAAAATTTATTCTGAGTGGTGGAAAAAAACATTGGAAGGTGTTCCTGATGTTGCATGGCCGGGAAAAATAAAATACTATGCACTTAGCTCCGGCACGTCAGAAGCTGCGAGTAAATACATTCCTGTTACAAAAGAGATGTTACGCAGCAATACGATCAACTACATTAAGCAACTGATCACACTTTTTAGTTATGAGAACCTTCCTTATAACGCCATGACAAAAGGCTTCCTGATGATCGGCGGCGCTACGGATCTTCAAAAAGGAAAAGCAGGTTGGTATGCCGGCGATCTTAGTGGTATTCTTGCTAAAAAGAGGCCGTTCTGGTTCCAGACATTTTATAAACCAGGCGGAAGAATTGCGGCAATGAAAGATTGGAAAGAGAAGCTAAATGAAATAGTCGAACATGCCAGTGAATGGGACATCGGTTATATTGTTGGCGTACCAGCATGGTGCCAGATGTGTATGGAAATGGTGATCGAGCATTACAAATTGAAAAACATTCATGAGATATGGCCCAACCTCGGATTCTTTGTTCATGGGGGTGTTGCATTTGAGCCGTATAAAAAAGGATTTGAAAAATTATTAGGTAAGCCAATCGTTTATATTGAGTATTATTTATCAAGTGAGGGATTTATTGGCTATAAAACAAGGGAACACGCAAAAGGGATGAAGCTCATTCTTGATAATAACATTTTCTTTGAGTTTGTGCCATTTGATGATAAGAATTTTGACCAGGAGGGAAATCTTATTGCAGATCCCGAAGTAAAAATGATCCATGAGGTGGAAGAAGGAAAGGAATATGCATTGTTGATGAGCACAAACTCAGGAGCCTGGAGGTATCTTATCGGCGATACAATAAAATTTGTTGATGCAGAGCTTTGCGAAGTGGCGATCACGGGGCGTACAAAACATTTTTTGAGTCTTACCGGCGAACACTTAAGTGTTGAGAATATGAATAAGGCAATTGAACTTGCAAGTGAAGAATTAAATATCAGCATTCCGGAGTACACCGTGGTTGGATATCCTTATGAAAGTTTTTTTGCACATAAATGGTATATCGCAAGCAACGATAACTGCAATACCGAGTTATTAAAAAATAAAATTGATCAGCATCTGCGTAGGCTCAATGACGATTATGCTACAGAAAGAGACAGTGCTTTAAAAGAAGTTTTTCTTGAGCAATTGCCCGAAGAAAAATTTATGAAGTTTATGGAGATCAAAGGAAAACTTGGCAGCCAGCATAAATTTCCACGGGTAATGAAAGGAAAGATGCTTGAAGACTGGAACAGGTTTTTAGAAAATGGCACAAAATAAATTTACCATCAGTCTCCCTCCGCACATT
>VBAS01000247.1 GCA_005882975.1 Bacteroidota bacterium
ATTCGTCATATTTATTGCACAGATCTTTTTGCAAAACATACTGACAATGGATTACGGATTAAATCAGCAACTACAAGAGGAGGAACAGTTGAAGACGTATATTTTGTAAACTCAATTTTAGATTCAATTCGTACTGCCTACCAGTTCAATTTGAATTGGTACCCTGCATACAGCTATAGTGAATTACCAAAAGGATATAATATAGATTCGGTGCCGCAACACTGGCGGGCTTTGGTTCAAAAAGTAACCCCGCCTGAAAAAGGAATTCCTTATGCAAAGAATTTTTATATCAATAATGTAAAGATCACAAATGCTCAAAAAGCATTTGAAGTTAACGGGCTTGAAAACTCTCAGATCGAGAAATTTAATTTTACCAATTCATCAGTAACAGCGACAATATTGGGTGAAATGCAGTTCGCAAAGGATTGGGTGTATAAGAATTTCCGGGTATCGATATCGCAAAAAGCAGAAGAAAAAAAGAAAGCAGAAGGGATCGAGGTGCAGGAGCGTCTTAAACAATAATATTTGGTGACTAACCACATATGGCAATCTTGTAATGGAACCACATAGGCACATAGGACACAATAGGAAGGAGACACATAGAAACCTATGTGAGAAACTATGTTTCTATGTTCCTATGTGGTAAAAGATTCTGTATGGTTGGGTCAAACGATAAGTCAATTAATTTTTTAGAAAAAAAATTTAATGAATAAACTAGTTACATTTTTTTCCATTTTCATCATCAGCGTTTCTTTTTTAACCCATAAAAAGGAAAAACCAGTCTTTTATATTATCGGCGATAGCACAGTAAAGAATGGTGATGGAACGGGAAAAAATAATCAAATGGGTTGGGGGACAGTTATTACTCCTTTTTTTGATACCACCAAGATCGATGTTCGGAATCATGCAATAGGCGGCCGCAGCAGCCGCACATTCATTACAGATGGAAGATGGGATAAGATCTTAGAAACACTAAAGAAAGGCGATTATGTCATCATGCAGTTTGGTCATAATGATGCAAGTCCGTTGGATGATACTGCCAGGGCTAGAGGAACTATAAAAGGAATAGGTGATGACAGTACAGAAATTTATAATCCTATTCGCAAAATAAAAGAAGTGGTGCATTCTTATGGCTGGTATATGCGCAGGTTTGTAAAGGATACAAAAGCCAAAAACGCCATTCCAATTGTCTGCTCATTGATACCAAGAGATAACTGGAAAGATGGAAAAGTGATCCGTTCCGCAGATTCTTATGCACTATGGGCAAAACAAATTGCCGAACAGGAAGGGGCTTATTTTATAGATCTTAATGAACTTATTGCTGCAAAATATGAGGAAATGGGAGAACAGGAAGCCCATAAATTTTTCCAGGTGGATCATACGCATACTAACCTTGATGGAGCAAAGTTGAATGCAGAGATCGTAGCGAAGGCATTAAAAAAGATCAACCCGGGTAAGATCAAAAAGTATATGACTAAATAAATTTTATGAAGAAGGCTTTGATTCTTTTTGTTTCATTTTTTATTTTATCTGTGGCAAATTCACAAAAGCTACCTGCTAAGAAAAAGATACTGGCTACGCTGCAGCTCACGAACAAATATTTTATGGAGAAATGGCCCGATGCCGGGAAAACCATTTTTACCAATATTGAAAGGCCAAGTAACATCTGGACAAGAGCCGTTTATTATGAAGGCTTGATGGCTTTGTATAAAATTGACAAACAGAAATTATATTATGATTATGCATTACAATGGGGCGAAAAACATAAATGGAGTTTGCGGGGTGGCGTGACGGTAAGAAATGCAGATAATCAATGTTGCGGGCAGACCTATATTGATATGTATTTGCTGGATAATAAACAGCATCCTGAAAGAGTAAAAGATATTAAGGCATCTGTTGATTCAATGATGCAAACTTCAAAGATCGATGACTGGAGCTGGGTCGATGCTATACAAATGGCCATGCCGGTGTTTGTGAAACTCGGTAATCTTTATAATGAGCCAAAATATTTTGATCGTATGTATGAAATGTATGCATTCACCAAGAACAAGCATGGCGATAATGGATTGTATAGCCAACAAGAACATTTGTGGTGGCGTGATAAAGATTTTGATCCTCCCTATAAAGAGCCAAATGGTAAAAATTGTTATTGGGCTCGTGGGAATGGTTGGGTGCTGGCTGCTTTGTCAAGGGTATTGAACGAATTACCAAAGACCGATCGGCATTACCAGGAATACCTGCAGGATTATAAAGACATGTGTGCGACTTTACTGCCGTTACAAAGGAGTGATGGATATTGGAATGTAAGTTTGAATGATCCGGATAATTTTGGCGGTAAAGAAGTCTCGGGTACTTCATTATTCATTTATGGTTTTGCGTGGGGTATCAATAATAAGATACTCGATAAGAAGATCTATTTACCGGCGATCACGAAAGCATGGAATGCGATGAGTAAGGAAGCTGTTCATCCCGATGGTAAATTAGGATATGTGCAGGGTACAGGGAAAGAACCCAAAGATGGCCAACCGGTTAACTATGACCACACACCTGATTTTGAAGATTATGGATTAGGATGTTTCTTATTGGCAGGATCAGAGATCTATAAATTGAA
Source organism: Bacteroidota bacterium (assembly GCA_005882975.1). Taxonomy (GTDB): domain Bacteria; phylum Bacteroidota; class Bacteroidia; order Chitinophagales; family Chitinophagaceae; genus VBAS01. Next base: position 2,612 of record VBAS01000247.1, read on the forward strand.
ATGATCGATAGTTGGGTGTGCCTCGTTATTTATTTTTGATACCAGCATCAGTATTTCATGGCATCGCCTGTTGCGTCGCAATCACTTCATCGTTCCGTTTTCATGGCAACATTAACCCCTATAGTATATTTTTACTCTATTGTTGGTATTCTCGTCGTTCTATGATAGTAAATCGCACCAACAATTGAACCTTTATTATCTTCGGGTTGTTGGTATGCCACACACAAAACCTATGCGACATACCAACAAAGGCGTAAAAAAGATAACAAATAATGAAGAAGTTTTTAAACTCTTTTTTTGGACGACTTGTGATATTGGTCTTAATAATTTCAGGAATATATTCGGTATTTGAAGAAGGAGCTATCTATAACAAATATAAATGTGCAACGAAAGAAATGGAATTAAAGGGAGTGATTATTTTTGTAACAGGTAGAAGTGGTTACGGACAAGTTCAAATAGATAATCGTGAAAAACCTTTTAGCCTAAATGTGAGCAAAGAAATTTATAGGAAAGGATTTGGTCGTTATCACTTTTTTGACATTGGTGATTCTATTATTAAAAGTGCAGGATCAAAAGAAGTTACCGTAAAGAAAAAAGACAGCGTATTAATATTTACTTTATCGTGTAATGATTAAATTTTCAGCCCTTGTTAGTAGTCCGATACAAGCCAGCGGATCATACCCACGATTGTGTGTTGTGAATTAGTCAGCTGCCAACAACGGCAAATTAAACCACGGAGGCAGAGAGACACGGGAAACACAGATAGTATTCGTGTCTCTCTGTGAACTCAGTGACTCTGTGGTTAAAAAGCAAATTGAAATACTACCGATATTTGAGTTAAGATGAAATACCTTATTGCGATCATATTCCTGCTGACTGTTATTTCCGCCAGTGCGCAAAAAAATACAAAACCAAATATCATTTTCATTTTTGCTGATGACCTGGGTTATGGAGACATTGGATGTTATGGTCAGCAAAAGATCGAGACTCCCAATATTGATAAGCTTGCACAAAAGGGAATGAAGTTTACGCAGTTCTATTCCGGTTCTACTGTTTGTGCACCGTCAAGATCAAGTTTTCTTACTGGCTTGCATACAGGACATACAGCTATACGGGGAAATGTATCTTATCCGCAGAGGGACAAACGCCAATACCAGATTCAGTAATAACATTTGCAAATCTGCTTCAGCAAAATGGTTATGCCACTGCTGCATTTGGCAAATGGGGTCTTGGCTATATCACCACAAGTGGCGATCCGAATAAAAAAGGGTTTGATCTTTTTTATGGTTACAATTGCCAAACCCTTGCTCATAATTATTATCCAGATCATTTATGGAACAATCATAACCGGATTGATTTTGCCGCTAAAGACAGTGTTTATTCAGCCGACATCATTCATCAGCAGGCGTTACAATACATCAAAAATTCCGGAGGAAAACCTTTCTTTATTTATTTGCCTTATACCATTCCACATGGGGAAGTAATAGTCCCTCACGACAGCACCTATTATTATTACATTAAAAAATTTAATGAACAACCGGTTACTGAAAAGAGAATGTACGATGGTCGTCCGCTTGGTGAGTATCCGCATGCAAGTTTTGCGGCGATGGTGTCAAGACTTGATAAATATGTTGGCGAGATCGCGAAACTGGTAGAGGAAAAAGGAATAGCTAATAACACATTGATCATTTTTACAAGTGATAACGGGCCACATAGGGAAGGTGGTGGCGATCCTGAGTTCTTTAACAGCAATGGGATTTACAAAGGAATAAAAAGAGACTTGTATGAAGGAGGGATAAGAGTTCCTTTCATCGCTTACTGGCCAGGAAAAATAAGATCATCAGTGGTAGACAAACCTGCAGCGCTTTGGGATATGTATCCTACATTTCTTCAAATGGCAGGAGTGCCTGTTAAGAAAAAAATAGATGGCATTTCATTAGTGCCTACCTTATTTCAGACAGGTAATCAAAAGCAACATGAATATTTTTATTGGGAGTTTCATGAGAACGATGGTCGACAAGCAGTGCTTTGGGGAAAATGGAAAGCAATAAAATTAGCCGTTACTAAAGTTTCTAATCCGGCAATTGAATTATATGATCTGGATAAAGATCCACAGGAGATAAATAATATAGCTGCCCAAAATCCGGAGATCGTTAAGAAAATGGGAGAACTGTTTTCAAAAGAACATCGCTATGATCCTGACTGGCCTTTGTTGTTTAAAGAGACAAAGAAGTAGTTGGACAAAAATCATTTATGTCTTTGGCCTAAAACAGTTACCACATCCTCCAGTTTATAATTCTTCGCCTGTAATAAGACAAGATAATGGTAAAGCAAATCAGCGGCTTCGCTTAAGAATTTTTCTTTATTATCGTCTTTACTTTCGATCACAAGCTCAACAGCTTCTTCACCCACTTTCTGCGCAATTTTATTTATTCCCTTTGCAAAAAGCGACGAAGTATATGATGAAGCGGAAGGGTTATTTTTTCTATCAGCAATTATCCCTTCCAGTTTCTCCAATGAAAATGACGTATTATTCTCATTAAAGCAAGTATCGGCGCCGGTGTGGCAAACGGGGCCGGTGGGAGAGGCCTTGATCAGCAATGTATCATTATCGCAATCAACAATAATTTCTTTCACCAATAAAAAGTTATTACTTGTTTCTCCTTTTGTCCAAAGACGTTGTTTGCTGCGACTGAAAAAGGTCACCTTGCCATCAGCCTTTGTTTTGGCAAACGATTCTTCATTCATAAAACCAAGCATCAGTACTTTATTACTTATACTGTCTTGTATAATAGCTGGCATTAAGCCATCTGCATATTTTGAAAAATCTAGTGTCATAAAAACATTTTATGGTTTATCAGTTTTTGATTCCGGGTCATCATTCTTTTCGCTATCAGGTTTTTGCAATTGGTTCATCAATCTTTCAAATCTTTCTTCCCGGCGTTCATGCTCATTCTCTCTTCTTATGGCATCTTTTCTCGTCATATATGAGTTAAGAATAATGGCAGCAACTAATATTACCAGGACGATGTATATCATAAACGAACAGCTATATTTTGTCGATGCAAAAATTGTTTTAGATCCGGAATTGCGCCCCAAACCCCTAAAGGGGCTTTATAGTCTGACATTAATATCATTCTTTTTTAAAAATAATTTTAACTCTGGTATTGCAACTTCTTTAAAATGAAAAATGCTTGCAGCCAATGCTGCATCTGCAGATGCTTTTTCAAATACTTCCACAAAATGCTCCATATTACCGGCACCACCGCTTGCAATGATCGGGACCGGGAATGTCTCTGAAAGCAATTTTGTTATTTCAATTGCAAAACCATTTTTTGTTCCATCATGATTCATAGATGTAAGTAAAATTTCCCCTGCGCCACGATCAACTGCTTCTTTGGCCCAGTCAAAACATTTTTTGTCCGTCTTCGTTCTTCCACCATTCAGGTAAACATACCACTCACCGTCTTCTTCTTTTTTTGTATCAATGGCAAGCACCACACACTGGCTGCCGAATTCTTTGGAAAGTTCATTGATCAATTGTGGATTTTTAAATGCAGAGGTGTTCACAGAAATTTTATCAGCCCCATTTTGCAATAATATGTTTACGTCTTCCACGCTACTGATACCACCGCCCACTGTAAAAGGAATATTTACATGATGAGCAATTTTATTTACAAGC
>VBAS01000248.1:0-3195 GCA_005882975.1 Bacteroidota bacterium
AACATTTTGAAGTAATGACCGCAAAGCTGTACGCAGATACTTTCCTGCTTTTCCTGCTCTTCCAAATTCAGCTCCGTTTTCACGGGTCCTTTGAAATGCAGGGTCAGTGGCAATGCGGGATGCATCTAAACTTCCTTTCTCTCTCGCCATAAAACCATCCTTTGATTTGTAAAAGGTGATGTTGCCGATCGTACCCTGGAGAGGAATAATTCCTTTTTGTTGTGCCATCATTTTAATTTTTTGATTTAAAAATGCAGAATGTTTCAAAGGCACATCCTGTTTAAGCCTCATCATCATGATGATTGCAATTGCACAACAAGATTAGAAAGGAAAAAAAATGAATGAAAATCACTAAGCCGTTAATACCACCTATGCCAAATGATATTGTAACCGTTCTTCTATGCCGTTAATACCGGTTTGATCATTTTATACTGTATCTCTATTGTATAGGAACAGCGACCCAATAGCGAGACAACAGCGACCCGAAAGCGACTATGGAGGAAGAAATATTAAATAGTTATTCGTCTATATTTTCGAAGAGTTTGAATGTTTATATCCCCCGCTGGCGGGGGCCGGATATCCAACCTTAATAAATAATCGAATAGGGGTGGATTGAATTGCAGTCAGCAGTCCACCCCATTTTGAAAAATGATATTAATTGATGCACTTCCCCCGCCAGCGGGGGATAATGATCATTCACTACAATTTATCATTTCAGAGTTTCAGGTATGCCTTTGGTCCTCACTTCAATTTTTATCTTGCCGCCATTTTCACCGGAATACTTGCCATCAAATTTTAGTTCGTTCATTCCCTTCGCCAGTAACGGTAAAGGCTTATCAATGGTTTGTAATAATTGCCATTGACTATTATAAAGTTTTATCGTTTTACCATCGCAGTATAAAATTTGTTTTTGCTTCAAACTCACCGGCAGCAACAAAGGATCCCGCTGGTTAATAGAAATGCTGAGCTCATCAAACGATATATTCGGATCGCTATCCTTATCATTCATCATCGTAATGATAAATGTAAAAGGTTGTGCCGCAGATTTGATCTGTAAAGAAAATACCCAGCAATACCACTTTCGTGGTATTGATTTTTTTATTGTTTACTATTATTTTTTCATACCCGTAAAAAAGCAATTATTACTTGGTGCACCACTTGCTAAATATCATTTTCTTTTCGCCTGTCATCCCTTCTCCCTGCACTTTCACCTACCTTTCAATACAACCAAACATTATCCTTAGAAATGAAACCACCGCTGATTCCTTTATCACATAAAATGCTTGAATGGAAAGACGCCTTTCCATCCGCATTTAAGGGAGTTCATCTTCCGGGAAGCAGTGTCTTGTCTTCGGTTGGAAATTTTGGTTCTGTATGTATTCAGGAATACCGTAGCGATGACTTTTCCATTCGTTTTAATGTCTTTGACCTGATAGACCGTTTTGTAGCCAAATCATTTTACAAAAGACCCGGCATCTGCAGCCGTCTTGTTCTCAAAGGTCGTATCGATCACGAAGCAACGCCAGATATAAAATGGACAATACGCCAGGGACAGTTTTCATTGAACGGCGATTCGGGCAAATCACTTAGATCACACGTCGAGACCTATGAAAAGAATACGCATATCAGCTTTGATACTTATTTTTCAATGAAGCTTGCAAAAGAGTTACTGCTTCTCTATCCATCTTACACTCCTGCCGCATCTGGTATCACTCGCTTTGCAGATCTTGAAACAGTAGAACTGGCTCATTCTATCCTCCGGTGTAAATATGATAAAGAATTAAGACTTCATTTTTTAAAAAGCCGTGCAAAAGATTTATTGTTTAAATACCTGTTGTTGGATCAGCAGGAAATAACAACTGAAGAAGAAATAAGTGAATCAGAAATAAACGCTATCCACCAATCTGCTAAAATAATAAGCACCGACGTATCTAAACATTATGCAATCCCCGAATTGACAAAACAAATAGGGTTCAATGAATTCCGTTTCAAATACCTTTTTAAAAAGATTTTTGGCATCGGTCCTTATGAATACCTCGTCCGTAAACGAATGGCGAAAGCAAAAGAACTATTGCAAACCGGGTTATCAGTTAAAGAAGTTGCTGGACTCGTAGGGTATCGTGCCTCGGATTTTACAACTGTATTTCGTACCCACTTTGGAATCCCGCCAAGCTCAGCAAAACAAAAACCCTGACACATTCCCGTTTTCAAAAACCTTATTCCTTTTATGAAAAGACACTTATTTGGATGATGATTTTTCTAATTCGACTTTAGCAAAATAAACTTTTGTCTTATGATAAGCTTACGCAACAACACCTTCATTGAGATCATTTCGGTCCTGTTTATTTTTTTATTCACCTACACTTCATTAACTAAATTGATGAATACAGCTGGTTTCATTGCTGCACTCAAAAGATCACCAATGCTTGCTAACAGTGCTGCGATTATCGCATGGACCATAATTCTTGCAGAATTGATAGTCGTTTTATTATTACTCTATTCACCTCTTAGGGCAATTGGATTCATTACCTCTTTCATCTTAATGTTATCGTTTACAGTTTATATAGGGTATATGATCGCTACCGCCTCTTCTCTTCCATGTTCCTGCGGTGGCATTTTACAGGAACTTTCGTGGAAGAATCACTTTCTGTTAAATATTGGGCTCACGATCCTTGCTGCACTAGGCTTATATCTCCAAAGAAAAAAACTAAATACAAAACAGCCTACACTTATTTGAACAATTTATCGCGATAAACAGGCGAAGCCGAAAACCTGTAAAAAAGAGTAGGCAATCATTTAACAATCAAATTGATTTTATGAAAAAGTATTTTTCAAGTCTGATCGCAGTTGCTTTAGCTATTGGATTCTCTGCTTACACTACGATCAGTAAAAAACCCAAAGTCAGTAAGGATTTAACTACCTATGATTGGTATTCCGTGGACTATAGTTCAAATCCAAGTGGTGAAGTGCCTTCAGGGGCAATCCTGATTTTCGATGATTATACACAGGCAGACGCCCAGGCAGATGATGGATGCACAAATACAGCTCAAAAGCATTGCCTGAGAGGTTTTCTTACAACACCAACGTTCCCAACTACATCCTACGACTCGTCGACTCCCAAACCAAATTGATAACCCTTTTAAAAAACAGCCGGTATATCACCGGCTGTTTCAATAATTACAAATTACTTCATTT
>VBAS01000248.1:3242-9848 GCA_005882975.1 Bacteroidota bacterium
CCAACACTACATTGCTCTTTAGTAATTCGTCTCTAAGAATTTCGAAAGTGCCAGGATTAATTTTACTTACCTCAATGCTGATTTTTTTTATTTCATTTGTTTCATCAAAAATCGGGTAATAATATCCAAGCCTGCTTTTCATCGTATATATAAATTGTTTCCAGGAAACACTATCAGTTGTTCCTGGATTCCTGCAGAATTCCTTTCGGAAGTTTCTTAGTACAATGCTTTTTACTTTTCTTTTTTCGATCCCTGCTTCAAGATCAAAATACCTTTTCAAATCTTGCTGCATTACTTTATATCGCTGCCCTTTTTTTGAAACGGGAAGTATGAGCTCATAATTGAAACTACAATTTGCAAGCCATTCATCAACTTCATCTGGCACCAATGGATAGAAATATTTTGAACTATCCTTCACTTCCAGCGCTAAACCATATTGTGTATACACATCATAGCGATCATATTCCCGGTAAGCCTTTCTGTACAGTTCGGATATTGAGGAACAGGTACTGGTCATCCTTACACTTTCCATATTATCTGTATAACCCATCTCACTGTTCCCGATATCAATGGAATCACTGCATTTATTGAACGCTGAAAAATAAATCAGGTCGTTGGAGATTGTCAAAGACGGGTATTTCGTTTTTGTAACATCCCTTAGGTTTAGCTCCTTTTCCTTTAGAAAATCCAGGATATGACTATAGGTTACATTGTATTCTGCAGAAAAATATTTTACAATTCCTATGCTGTCCATCCACACCGTAAATGGGTAACCTTCAATAGGAAATAAATTCATTAGTGTCTTATCTCCGGTGATCATAGGAAGATTCGGCATCTTCACCTTTGTCCTTTTCTTGAAAAAATGTTCTGTTGAATCCTTACTTTCTCTGTTTACAAGAATGATTTGAATTTTCCCTGCAAAGATTTTTTGCAAAGAATCGAGTTTGGAAAATGATTGAATGCATGCAGTACAGGAATGATTCCAGAAATCAATGATAATTATCTTGTCTTTGAAGTCAGATATTTTCAAGATTGGTGAAGGATAATTGATCACATCATTGAAAATAGATTCAGGAATTTTATTACCGATACCGATCGATTGTGAATCAGAAACTATACTGTACAACAAATAAACCGCAAGCACTATGATTCTTATCATCAACAAAGATTTGTCTGTAAGTGATTCTTATTATCAGGGATTTTATTTGATTTAATATCCCGGGTTTTGATGTAGACTTGGATTGAGTTGTATTTGCGCCAAAGGAATCGGGTATAATACATCAGTTGACTGCCAGTTTGATCCTTTCACTATAGAAAGTATTGCATCCGCGGTCTTTGTTCTTTTTAGGTCAAGCCATCGATGACCCCATTCTGCAAAAAATTCGATTCTGCTTTCCTTCATAACTGCCATCAATAAAGAATTTTTGTCGCTTGCAGACGTATTGCTCAATCCTGCTCTTGTACGAATAACATTGATGTCCTGTTGTGCACTGTTCAAACCAGTAAGTTTATTTTGTTGCGCCCTTGCTTCTGCCCGGATCAGGTATTGTTCTGCCATTCGTAGTACCACATAATATTCGGTTGCTTGAGTTGCAGTTCTTGATTTGTATTTAAACGGATATAAATAAGTGGTTGCAGGCATCGGATTCGATACTATATTGGTGCCTGCCCAGTTTGTCTTTCGAAGATCTCCTGTTTCAAATGAATTGATTAAAGAGTTTGTTAGCACATATCTTGGCCTCGTCGTGCCTGAGGCAGGAATAAAGTTTGCTCCTTCCGAAGTATTGTTATTATCACGGACAAGTTGCCATATAGCTTCTGATGAAGAAGGTTGAAAAACAGTAGACAGGTTTGTCGGCAATGAATAAACACCCGAATTGATCACCTCAGTTGATTGCTCCTCCGCTTTCGCCCAGTCTTCGTGGAATAAATATACTCTTGCTAATAATGCAGTTGCGGTCCATTTATTTGGTCGTAACCTGCCAGTGCTTGGATAACTTACAGTTAAAAGTGTTTTAGCTTCTGTAAGATCATCAATTATCTGTTGATAAATTTCACTAACCGCCTCCCGTGAAGCGATCTGGTTGATCTGGTATTCAGTCGTAAGGATCAAAGGAACATCACCAAATAGGTTAACAAGGTAAAAATAATGGAGGGCCCTGATTACTAAAACTTCGCCCTTCAGTTGTGTTCTCGTTTTATCACTGATCGCCGTCGAATGATCCAATCCCTCCAATATGGCATTCGCATGATAGATCGCTTTGTATATATCTGACCATAAATTGGTGTTCAAATTTTCGTTCTTGGGAAGCAGGTTGTTCGTTGTAAAACCATCAAGATCGGGGTCAGAATTGGTATTAAGAATTTCATCAGCTGAAAGACCCGCGAAAACAGTGATCCCTCCATTCGCAGGATACAAGGAAGCGGTTACCATGAAACTATGCAACCCTGCAACTGTTGATATGGCCGCTTGATCATTCTCAAAGATCTCTGAAGTTTGTATCTGGTTTTTGGGAGGATCAATAGCAAGAAATTTCTTGCATGACATGCATGCAGACAATACAATGCTAATCATGAGACATTGTATCTGGGAGGTATATTGAAATTTGAAATTCATGATTCTTTAGTTTAAAAAATAAATTGAACACCAACAGCAATTGTTTTTAGAGGTGGCTGCACGAGTATGTTTTGGGTTTCAGGATCAGAACCTTTATAATCTGTTACCACAAATAAATTCTGTCCCTGCACAAACACACGACTATTATCAACATGGATTTTCTTGAACCATTTAGCCGGTAAAAAATAATTAAGCGATAAATTTTTTAACCGGATAAAAGAAGCATCGCTATAGATGCCATCAGAATTGGTAAGATAGTATGCTCCAAATGCGGCTGGACCTCCATAAGTGCTCGTATATTTTTGAACACTGGCTATATCACCGGGTTTTTGCCACCGCTCAAGAACGATTTCTGGTTGATTGACCGCAAGCCCTGGATGGTTATTCGCAAGCGCTGCGAGATAGTTTCTTCCAATTTGTTTTCGATAGTCGAAAAATAAACTCAACTCGAACCCTTTATATCGGATGATTTGTTGAAAGCCCCCATAAAAATCTGGATCAGTGTTTCCCGATACAACATAGTCGGCATCGTTGAACTGTCCGTCTCCATTCTTATCTTCAATAGTATAAATGCCGGTCGCAGCGTCTACACCTTTGTACTTCCATGCCTTTATTATACTCAATGACTTTCCTTCTTCATAATTCAACGCATAACTTGAACTCGCCAGGCCTGGAAATGATACAAGCTTGTTTTTGGGGATTGTAATAAGTGCGGAGCTTATCCATTCAACATCTTTCGCAAAAACGATCTTTACACTGGCTGTTAACTCAAAGCCACTATTTTCTACCAATGCCGGAAAGTTCTGTACAATGCTTTCTGCACCTGTTTGACTGGGTAATTGATAATTGATTAGTTGATTGTTGCACCTGTTTCGGTAGTAAGCAGCTGAAAACAGTATTTTATCTTTCAGAAAACCCAGCTCAATTGCTCCCTCTAATTTCTTATTGATCGCCCATTCATAGTTAGGATTGAACAAACTTGAAGGCGCTAAACCCGGCACCCCCTGGTAACCTCTTGGTGCAGATCCCCACAAATCAAGATATTTATAATCCCCGATTTGATCGTTCCCGGTGGTTCCATAACTCCCTCGCAATTTTCCAAAGCTCAAAAATGAAACTTTCTCTTTGACCATTGTCTCATTAGAAAAAATCCATGCACCCCCAATTGAACCAAAGTTGGCAAATCTGCTTCCCGGTCCAAAGCGACTTGACCCATCTCTTCTTCCCGAAGCTGTTACAATATATTTATCCTTCCAATTATAATTCAGCCTTGTAAAAAAAGCACTATAATGATATTCAGAAAAATTATTCCTGGCTGTGATACTTCCTGCAGCTGCGATAGAGTTCAATAAAAGATCACTTGTATAATTCATAGCACTTATAGTTTCACTTTTAGTCGTTCTTTCCTGCCATGTAGACCCGAAGAGTATTTGCATTCTTCCACTTCCAATTGTCGGGCTGTATTCGATCTGCGGTTCGATGATCCAGCTTTTTGATTTGCCATTTCCAAAATTTGATGAAGCCAGTTCATTCGAAACAGGATTCAATGAAGTCTTGGGAACTACAGAAACCTCATCGGTAGTAAACTGGTTGTAACCAAAGTTGCATTTGGCAGCCAGGTTTTTAACAATGGAATAATTGATTGATAAATTACCAAGAAGGTTATCATTTACTGAACGATATGTTTTCAAAAGCTCAGCGGCCGGTACTGTGCTGTAGCCTAAACCAACATTACTGATTGGTATGCCGTTTTGAATCCAGTTTGGATTCCCGCTTGAATCATATTCCAAAAAATTAGGTGGTAAATTAATGAATTGGGTAAGATCCTTTTGGATAAGTCGATTATCATCGTTAGAATAAAAACCTGAAAGATTAACGGAAAGTTTTTTATCAATTGTAGAATGATAAATGTTAAAATGCATTGATGCCTTCCTGTCGGATAGATCACTTGAAAAAACATTGTTTTCCCTGTGATACCCACCGCTGATCATAAATTGCGTTTGACTATTTCCGCCAGAAAGAGAAATATTCACATCATTAGAAACAGCAGTGTTGCCAAGTATCAATTCCTTGTGATCGACATATAAGGTTGTATCCCAAACTAACAGGTCAGGTGCATAGCCATTCCCAAATGGCGCATTCACATTCGGAACAAATCCATCATTTGAGATCGCTTCCTGTCGCATAGCAACGTATTGTTGCGTATTAAGCATATCCATTGTTCTGGTTGGCTTGCTCCAGCCCGAATTTAAATTCACAGTTAATTTTGTTTTACCCGCATTTCCTTTTTTTGTAGTAATAAGAATGACTCCATTTGCACCCCTGCTTCCATAGATAGAAGTGGCATCAGCATCTTTTAACACCTCGATGCTTTCTATATCCCATGGATTAATACTGTTAAATGCACTGAGTCCACCTGCACCAGTATTGCCCGGTTGATTCGCCGCCGTTACCAATTGATTTGTTGGAAGGTTGCCCGGCTCAAATGGCACCCCATCAATAATAAATAGCGGATCATTTCTTGACAGTCCCAGGTCAAGCGAACTTCTTCCTCTTAATTCAACTTTAAAGGATGAACCGGTGACTCCGCTCGTTTGAGTTACTACCAATCCTGGCACTCTTCCCTGCAAAGCTGCCAATGGATTACTTACTGGCTGTTTTCTTATTTCTTCTGAACTCACTTTACTAACACTCCCTGTGTTCAATCGTTGTGTCGTTTTTCCATAAGCAATAATGATTGTCTCATCTAGTTTATTGATGACCCTGCTTAATACTATGATAAAATAATTCTTGTCTGTAACATCAACTTCTTTCGTCGCATACCCGATGCTGCTGATGGCGATTACAGCAAACTTACCTTCATATTCAAGTCTCCATTCGCCGTTATCATTGCTTGCCACGGCTATGGTAGAACCTTTTAAGGCAATGGTCGCTCCCGGTATTGCATTACCCTCTTCATCAACAACTTTACCACCAATACTTATCAGCGGGGCTTCGATTGGATCAGCTCTTTTCTTCTCCTCTTTTTTCTTTACGATGATATACTGTTCTTGCAGTGTGTACATGATGGGCTGTTCTCTAAAACAAATATCAAGTACAGCAGTGATCATTCCATTCACAATGTCAATACTTACAGGATTGGTGCTTGCCAGTTGTTCCTTGGTATAGATAAAATGATAGCTGCTTTGCTTTTCAATTTCCTTAAATACTTTTTCAAGGGCAACATCTTTTAAAGATAGATTGATAGTTTGTGCATAGCCTTTAGCATTGGCTTGCAAGCAGGCAACAATGGTCAGTAGTACTATCAGCTTCATAGTTATCAAGCCTTTAATAAATATATGATTCTTACCTGTCGTTGTAAATATTGATTGGACAGGTTGCACTACTACAGAGTCTTGAAGCAAAAGAGCATTTTGCATACCTTTGATCGGTTTGGGTTAAACAATAAGATTCCTTCACAGTTTTTTATTCGGGTTAACCCAGGCTTTCGTCCCGGCTGCAATCCGGGACGATCTTTTTAGGCCTACCCTTAGTCTTTCATAGGAGGATTAAAACCTATCACATGAGAAAAATTTATCCAGCATCCAGCATCTAGTATCCAGCATCTCCATATCAACTCCGAACTATCGACTAACAACTATCCTCCTCCCATCCACCTTAAAATGCACCTCATTCGTTTGCTCCAAATAATGTAAAAGCTTCGGTTTTGCTTCATAAACTATTTCAACATTATACCACCTTACTAATTGTCGCATCACATTTTCGATCTGCGCATCTCTGAATGTGAACAATCCACTCGTCCATGCCACCACTTCATTTACATCAACATTACTTTCAATTTTCAATTCTCCATTCTCCATCAATCTCGCCTGTTCACCCGGCTTCAACTCCAAACTTCCCGTCTTCCCGACTTCCGGACTTCCGGACTCTCTACTCACAATCACCTTTCCCTCAAGCAGCGTCGTATTCACACTCGGTTCATCACCATA
>VBAS01000095.1 GCA_005882975.1 Bacteroidota bacterium
TGCCAGGATATACAGATGCGCAATTAAGAAAAATGGGTTATGTTGTTTGGATGCCTGTACAAATGAAAGGTTCCTGGCTGGGAGAAGGCGACAATCATACATTTATGAATATGCTTGGAAATGGACTTCGTGCATATGAAGTAGCTTCATATGGAGGATGGGGTGGCCGCGGCGTAGCAGGGCATTCGGAGGGTGTTAGTTTTCAAATGAGTGATACATCTCAGCAAGCTATGGCATCTGCTCTCAGTTCTGCGAATAATAATACTGTGAATGAATATCCGAATTTCTTTCCCCCAGCACAGTTAGATTTTGCTGCACGTCTTAAATGGTCCGTGACGTCGAAGTATGCAGATGCAAATCATGCACCTCTTGTAAAAATTGAAGGACCACTTAAAGTTTTAGCATCAGCCGGAGAAACAATTAGGTTAAACGGCAATGTTACGGATCCGGATAAAGATAAAGTATCAATTAAATGGTGGCAGTTCCAGGTAGGGACTTATCCTAACAAATTGAATATTTCAAATTCAACTGCTATACAAACAAAGGTGACCATTCCCAAAGATGCAGTTGCGGGGCAAACCATTCATATGATCCTTGAAGCGACGGACAACGGCACACCAGCACTCACCAGTTACCAACGTGTAATAATTATAGTAAGAAATAGATAATTATTGTTGTAATTTATCAAATTGCGATTATAATTTTTATTTACTAAGCTGTAGTGCTACTATTCAGCTTTTCTTGCGTCGCATTCTTGTACTGTACCAAGTCTATTCAATATAACTTCCTGTATTATATAAGTTGGCCTGAGTAATGGTTAAGCCATGCACTAAACAACTTTGATTGCTTATTTGACACTATACTATCTTTTTCCCCGTGATAAATCAAAAAGGGAGGATCGTTTTTATCAATATAGGTAATTGGGCTGGCCGCTTTTGCTAAGTCTGGTCTTGATAATGGAGCTGCTCCTATCAATATACCTTCCGGTGATTTTTCGTCTTCGTTTCCGGGAAGCAACACTAAATCAATTGGACCATAAAAATCGACTACTGCTTTATAGCGGAAAGGACGATATGTGTTAGGAAAATAAAAGTTACTTACCTTATTATTTTGCGACGTACCCAATAATGATGCTAAATGTCCACCGGCAGAAAAGCCCATCAGCGCAATGTTGTTTTTGTCTAAACTATATTTATCTGCATTGTCGAATAGAAATGAAACCGCCTTATTGCAGTCTTGCAGAATTGCGAAATACCGCCTGGGTTGCAAAACGATAATCAATCGAAGCTACTGCCATTCCGTTATTTAGCATTGCTGAAACTGTATTGGGCATATAGCCCATATCGGCATATTTGTCGTTGCCTATCCATCCACCACCATGTATAAAGACCACCAAAGGCACTTTTCCTTTAGCATCAGCAGGAACATAAATATCTAACAGGTGTTTTTTGAGGGTATCGTTGTTATACGGAATATTGCCATGGATAATTGTTCCTTTTGGCAAGCGGGCCTGTACCTGGCTTGATGAAGGCGGTTGTGCAATGGTAACAGTATGGAACACCATTGACATAATTAACATCAGAAATATTTTCATTTTAATTATTATTAAAATTCAGATTAAAAGTATTGGCTTTCTTAATAGAGGAAAAGTTTTGCCTTCTTTAATACCGTTGTTCTTAAATTACAAAATTACATAAGCCGGAATTCAACTACTTATAATATTCGATCTGATTATTAAGAATTTCAAACCTCTTGGTTCCGTAACGACTTTGGATTAGTACCAGTCCTATACTCATTTGGAGTAAAACCCACTTTTTGTTTGAAGAGGCGAGTGAAGTGTTGCGGATATTTAAAACCTAATTCATAAGCGATCTCACTGACTGATTTACTTTGGTCAAATATTTTTTTAGTGAAAATGTTATGCTTTTTCGTTCAAAACTTATTTTTGATATTCTTCCTCACTCACCTTTTCCATCCAATCAACAACTTTACCATTCAAATTTTCCTGAATGGCGATATGTGACATTCCAATTGATGCTGTGGCGCCATGCCAATGTTTTTCATTTGGCTCAAACCAAACTATATCACCAGGATGAATTTCTTCAACAGCACCACCTTCACGTTGCACCCAACCGCAACCTGATGTAACGATCAAGGTTTGTCCAAGCGGATGTGTGTGCCATGCTGTTCTTGCTCCTGGTTCAAATGTAACCGTTGCAGCAGCAGCACGCCTTGCATCATTTGGCTGAAACAAAGGGTCTATGCGTACTGAACCTGTAAACCAATCTTCGGGTCCTTTAGAAGAAGGTCGTGAACCAATTCTTGTAATTTCCATACCAAAATTCTTTTTACTCGATTTCGGATGAGTATGATAAAAAATTTATTAAACCTATTGAGGAAAAGAAATACCTGTGATCTTATTGCACGAAATTAAAAATCTTTCCTGCAACAGAACATCATCAGCTTCAGGATTATGATGTCTTTCTTTTTGATGAAAAAAATAACGACCACTCACTTTTGCCTTCTCATCATTGCTTACTGCCAACCACACCTGTGTCTCATATCCTTTTTGCAGATCGTCAGATGCACCACGGCCGCCCATTTTCGTAGGTACCCAACCCGGATCAATTGTATTAGCGTAAACATCTTTCCATTTCCTTGCTACTGCCATACATAGCATTAGTACATGCAATTTTGAATCGGAATATGTAATGCGGCTGATATCAGTGTTGAAGTTGTCCAGCTTCGAATGTCCCTGCAAATGCATTCCAGAGCTCAGATAAATCAAGCGTTTTGGCCTTTGTATTAAGCATGTAAGAATATAAGGTGCTAATGTATTTACTGCAAAAATTTCTTTTGCTGAAGCCTGGTAAACTCCTGCATTATGGATCACAACATCCAATGTTCCAATTCTATTAATCTCGTGAGCAAGCTTTTTAGTTTCTTCGATATTTGATAGATCTCCCGTTAAAACACTCACTGCTCCCGGTGTTTTTTGTATGACTTCAAGTCTGCGTTCAGCGTTCCGTGCATGTAAAACAACTTCATGCCCAAGCTCGATCAGCATCTTTGCCGCCAAATGCCCGAGTCCATCGGCCGATCCTGTGATAAATATTTTTGCCATGTAATTAATTTCCTTGGCTATTAAACGAATTTATATTTGATTTCGACCTTAAACTGCACCAATAACCGTACTATCTTTTTTATGCTGGGATCATCTATTTTAAATTTGGGATGAAGAATGGATTTAACCTGTCAAATGATTTATGCGAGCACGATAAAACTATCGTGGCCGCAACAGGAATATTGGTAGATATATCCGTAATCTGTATACCATGTGGGCATATGAAGGCGAAGACCTTTACACTATAGTAATAGTAAAGTATTAGAAGGTTTTGAAATCAAATGAGAAATAGAAAGAGACGGCGTACTTTTTGTGATCATATTGGAGAAATAAAATATGCTGATAAATGAATGACCAGTTCATCGGTATTGCAGCAGGAACATGTACCAGTATTTCACTGGTGCCGCAACTTATAAAAACCATTAAGGATAAAAAGGCGGGAGAAATTTCCTGGTTCATGCTGGTGATCTTAATGATAGGGATAGCCTTTTGGATATGGTATGGTCTCATTAAGAAAGATCTCCCGATCATCATCACAAACACTGTCTCTTTTATAGTAAACGGCCTGATCATTTTTTTTAATATTTACTATGCACGGAAGAAATGATTTTGATATAAGAAGAAGTTTGATATTCGTAACGAATCATTTTGTTTTATTAATTCTCTTTGAAGTAACCTCTAACTTTATAAAGATTTAACTATGTATACAAATTTGCAAAAAAGAAAACTGGGAAAAAGCGGACTTGAAGTTTCTGCTCTTGGCCTCGGTTGTATGGGAATGAGTTTTGGTCTCGGTCCTGCTGCTGATAAGAAAGAAATGATCTCACTTATTCATAAAGCAGTTGAAAAAGGAATTAATTTTTTTGATACCGCAGAAGTTTATGGGCCGTTTACAAATGAAGAATTGGTTGGTGAAGCACTTGAACCATTCAAGGGAAAAGTTGTAATCGCAACAAAGTTTGGATGGAAACCAAATGCTGAAGGAAAATGGTTTGATTTAGATAGTCGTCCAGAACATATAAAACAAGTTTGCGAAGCTTCATTGAAGCGATTAAGAGTTGATGTTATCGATCTGTTTTATCAGCATCGTGTTGATCTTGAAGTTCCGATCGAGGATGTTGCCGGTGCTGTAAAAGATCTGATCAAAGAAGGAAAGGTTAAATACTTTGGTTTATCAGAAGCCGGAGTAAAAACCATTCGCAAGGCACATGCGGTACAACCTGTTGCCGCTTTACAAAGTGAATATTCATTATGGTGGCGACAACCAGAAGAAGAGTTATTACCAGCATTGGAAGAACTGGGAATTGGTTTTGTTCCATTCAGTCCTTTAGGTAAAGGGTTTCTTACCGGGAAAATAGATGAGAACACAAAGTTTGACAGTACAGATTTTCGAAATATTGTTCCCCGTTTTTCGCCAGAGGCAAGAAAAGCAAATCAATCAATGATCGATTTGCTTAACAATATTGCAGTAAAAAAGAATGCTACACCTGCGCAGGTTGCACTTGCCTGGTTGCTTGCACAAAAGCCATGGATCGTTCCAATACCCGGAACAACTAAGTTGCATCGCTTAGAAGAGAATATCGGTTCTGTTAATATTGAATTCACTGGGGATGAACTTCGTGAGATCGATAATGCTTCGGCTGAAATTAAAGTACAAGGTGAAAGATACCCTGAACAATTACAAAAGTTGGTTGGGCGTTAAGCAAAATTCTTTAAGCACTACATTGTTCTAGCCGAAATTTGACAAGATCATTTTACGGCTCTGTAAAAATAGTAGGTAACTTTATAGTTGTATTTCACTATTCACGCCGGTGCTTTTCTTTCAGTTTTGCTTTAGGATTTTGTTTTTCTTTACTCACATTTTCGGGATGTGGCGTGCCGTCCGCTACTCCTTCATTCATTTCTGTGTCCTGTTCACTTCCCTGGTTAAATGTTCCGCTTCCTGCATTGGGTTCTTGTTTATGAGTGACACCAGCAGCTGGTTGTTCTTTTTTATTTTTCTTTTCCATATAGTAATTTTAAAAGTGAGTGCATTAAGTATGCCAAATGGAGCTAAGAAAGTTATTTTGTATCTTCTCCCTAAATAAAATTCGAAAGAATGAACATAAAAAAAATTGCATTAATAGTCTCAATTGCTGTGTTTGTTATGGCGCTTCCCTTCTGTAATTATTCTAATCAAAATAAAAACCAAATGGTACGACTTGCTAAACTCGTGATCGACCCCACACAATTAGAAAACTATAAAGCTTTGTTGAAAGAAGAGATCGAAGCTTCCATACGTTTAGAACGCGGCGTATTGACTTTATATGCTGTTGTAGAAAAAAATGATCCAACCCACATCACCATTTTAGAAATATATGCTGATACAGTTGCATACAAGTCGCATTTACTAACTCCTCATTTTATAAAATACAAGAACGGAACAAAAGATATGGTGAAGTCACTTGAACTTGTCGAGACTGTTCCGCTTATACCCGGAATGAAAATAAAATGATTTTAAACTTTTTTTATTGGAAGAGTAATATGCATTGTCGTTCCTTTACCTTCTTCACTTTCTGCCCAGATCTTTCCATGATGCGCTTCCACATATTCTTTACACAGATAAAGTCCAAGTCCCAATCCTTCTATTTGGTTGTTATTTGATGCGACCCTGTAAAATTGTGTAAACACCTGGTCCAAATGTTCCTTTGGAATTCCTTTTCCATGATCACTGATACTTATTTCAACTTCATCACCAAAACGTTCTGCATTCAGCTCTATCTCTTTGTTATTTGGTGAATATTTAATGGCATTAGATAAAATATTCAAAAGTACCTGGTTGATCTTTGTTGCATCAACATAGAGAAACAGTTCTTCATTAGGAATTTTATATTCTATTTCGTGAGTTGTAGATAACTGCCTTGCTGAATCCACGCTTTCTTTTATAATTGATCGTAAGCTTATAGTTGTTTGGTTTAATTCAAATTTTCCTGCCTGGATCTTTGAAATATCAAGCAGATCTGAGATAATGGCAACCAGTCTTGCTACTTGTTTTTTTAGTTTAGGCGTTACGTGCCTGATAATATCGGGAGATTCTTCAACCATTTGCAGGTAACCTGTGATCGTAGTTAATGGCGTTCGCAATTCATGGCTGGCGAAGCCAATGAATTCATCTTTTTTTGCACTAAGGCTTTGCACTTCCTGGTAAAGTCTTGCATTTTCTAATGATATAGCCGCCTGGCTGGCGATGGATTCTACCAGCGACTCGTGTTCTCTTGTAAACATCGCAGGTTTTGGATGACCAAAAAAAAGCCCACCAATAACAATGCCTGTTTTCGAAAAAACAGGAACAGCCAGGTAACTAACCACGGGCAAGTGACCTGCTGGCATACCTTTATGCGGTGGATTTTTCCCATACCTTGGATCTTTTGTAATATCATCAGAACGAACAATACCCTCGCCATTAAAAGTCATTTCGAATATGGGCGTATTTCGTGGCATACCTAACTTTTCAAATGCTTCTCTTGGCGCCCCGGAAAGTGCAAACAATAAATAGGATCCTCCTTTTGAATCTGTTTTATTATAAAAGAATGCGCCGAAAGCTGCGCCTGATAATTTTGTAGTAGCATCAGTAACCTTTTGGAGAATTGTATTGGTATCGAGTTCAGCAGCAAGCGTTTTACCTGTTACATTTAATAATTCAAGTCGGGAAACATATTGTTCAATAAGTTTTTCGGATTCTTTTTGCCTGGTAATGTCACGGGCAATTTTTGAAGCGCCAATTACTTTTCCGTTTTCATCATGTATCGGTGAAATGGATAATGATAGAATAACTTCTTTTCCTGATTTAGTGATCCTTTTAGTTTGGTAATGTTCTATTCTTTCACCCTTCCTTAGTTTAGAAATTATCATCTCTTCTTCTTCCAATCTGTCCTTGGGTATTATTAACGATATATGTTGGCCGATCGCTTCAACTTCAGCATAACCAAATATAGTTTGTGCGCCTTTGTTCCAACTAGTAATGATACCGTTGAGATGTTTGCTGATAATGGCATCATCAGAAGATTCAATAATAGCAGCAAGTATGGCCATCCGTTCTGTGTTTGTCTGAACATTCATATTTAATTGGGAAATTTATAGGCCTATATGTTGAAGCAATTTATTCAAAAAGTTTAAGATATTACATTTCACGTTTAAAAAATGAAATATATGTTTGGCGACAATTTTGCGGCAGAGTAATGGTTTATTGTTCAATTTGTATGATGCCGAAAATCCTGGTGGTAGATAACGACAAAGATCTTCTCGAAATGATGGAAATGTCTCTTTCAAGATTAGGTTATGATATTACAACACTTGCCAAAGGATCAGGTTTTCTCAGTATTATTGAATCAATTAGACCGGATATTATTCTATTGGATATCTTTCTGGGAGATGCGGATGGAAGAAACCTTTGTTATCAAATGAAACTGCACCCCGCTTATCAGAATATTCCTGTGATCTTATATTCGGCAGGTCATATATCCTTTTCTACCATTCAAAAATCAAAGGCTGATGAATTCATTGTGAAACCATTTGAGATCGACCAGCTACTTGGAAAGATAAAGGAGCTGCTTGTTATATAAATAAAGGGTTTGCTGACTACCGCATTTCGTTGCCAGTATAAAATACCATATCTAACTCTAAATATAAAAGTCAAATGATCGATAAAGTATCTTCGTATCATTGAAAAGGAAATGAATAAAACAGCCCGGAATAAAAAATTTTATCTTATCCTCATCCTTGGTTTGCTTACAGCTATTGGACCTTTTTCCATTGATATGTATTTGCCGGCCTTCCCTGATATTGCAAAAAATCTGCATACCACAGTTGCACAAGTAACCTTATCGTTATCGAGTTTTTTCATTGGTATTTCGGCCGGGCAATTATTATATGGCCCCTTATTGGAACGGTTTGGAAGAAAAAAACCTTTATACATCGGGCTTTGTATTTATCTGTTAGCCTCTGTTGGTTGTGCCCTTGCAGCCTCAGTTAATGCATTGATAGTGCTAAGGCTTTTGCAGGCATTAGGTGGATGTGTCGGTATGGTAGCATCACGGGCAATGGTACGTGACTTGTTTGATGTGAAGGAGAATGCAAAAATATTTTCTACATTAATGCTCGTGGTTGCAGTATCACCGATCATTGCACCAACATTAGGAGGTTATATAACTGCAATGTTGGGTTGGCGTTTTGTATTTGCAATGCTTATTGTTGTAGATATTATTATTCTTGGAGGCGTTTATTTTTTATTACCTGAAAGCAAAAAAGCTGATCCAGGTTTTTCATTGAAACCGGCATCCATTCTCAAAAATTTTGCAGGCGTAATTAAGCATCCGCAATTTTATACATATGCATTAACAGCTGCTATTTCTGCAGCAGGTCTATATGCTTATATCGGAGGATCGCCTCATGTGTTCATGGAAATATTTCATGTAAGTGAAAAACAATATGGATGGATATTTGCCTTAATAGCAATGGGGCTTATTGGCGCAAGCCAGCTCAACAGTGTACTATTGAAGAATTATACCAGCGAACAGCTCATCAAAGTCGCATTAACTTTTCAAAGTATTATCGGTATATCGATGGCGGTGATCACATTTTTTGGATGGAACGATGTGTTCATTACAATCTTTCTCCTATTTATTTTTTTGTGCACACAAGGTTTTGTTTTTCCTAATGCATCGGCACTTTCTTTGGCTTCATTTGGACATAATGCTGGCAGCGCATCGGCACTTATGGGTGCTATTCAAATGAGTATTGGTGCTGGTACATCAGCTCTTGTCAGTATTTTCCAAAATAGTACCGCTTTGCCAATGACAGCTGTTATGGCATGTTGTGCCGTAGCCGCTCTTACGGTTTTCTCATTAGGAAGAAAGATCATTATCCAACGGGGAAGTATTGAGAAAATAGAGGAAGAAGATATTGAAATGATAAGTATGATGTAAATTCTGTTTGAGCAAGAGCCCATAAACTTAAATATTTTTTCAAAAACAGGAACGGACTCTTGTTTTATCTTTATGAACACTTCATGCAAGACAATTTTATTCAATACATATATCTCGTCCTGATCATTCTTGGGTTGGTCATGCTTGCAAACAGGATGAAGTTGGCTTATCCTATCATTCTTGTGTTGGGTGGATTGGCTTTAAGCTTTACGGATGGTTTTTCAAAACTTACTATTGATCCCGAACTGATATTCTTTATTTTTCTTCCACCACTTCTTTATGAAGCTGCGTGGCAGGTATCCTGGAAACAATTTTGGAAATGGCGAAGAGTGATCATGAGCTTTGCATTTCCAATCGTTATACTTACGTCATGTGTAGTTGCATTTGCATCGTATGTCTTTATTCCAGGTTTTACTTTGGCACTTGGGTTTCTATTAGGTGGCATTGTTTCTCCACCTGATGCTATTTCTGCAACGACCATTATGCGACAGGTAAAAGCACCAAAAAGCCTTGTTAGCATTGCAGAAGGTGAAAGCCTGCTTAATGATGCTTCTTCATTGATCGTATTCCGTTTTGCATTAGCAGCCGTTATCACAGGTCAATTTCATTTTAAGCAGGCAGCGATCAGTTTTTTTCTTGTCATTATCATGGGAGCGTTGATCGGTCTGGCAATCGGATTGGTTATATATTATATTCATCGTTATTTGATCAGATCATCAAGTGTAGAAATAGTATTGACACTTGTTACTCCTTATCTCATGTACTATTTCGCAGAACATTTTCATTTTTCAGGAGTACTGGCTGTTGTAAGCGGTGGTCTTTTTTTATCTGGCAGGCGACAATCAATGCTTAACTATAGAAGCAGGGTGCAGGGAATAAATGTTTGGGTAAATCTTGTCTTTGTATTGAATGGCTTGATCTTTCTTTTCATAGGTCTCCAATTACCTTCTATTGTAAACCAACTTGGCGAAACCAGTTTGACTAAAGCAATAGGCTATGGCCTGGCAATTTCATTCGTTCTGATCATCGCCCGGTTTCTTTGCACATTCGGAGCAGCGTTATTTACCCGTTTCATAAGTCGGTTTATTAAAGTAGCGGATGCTAACCCTGGGTGGAAAGGTCCCATAATTCTGGGATGGGGAGGAATGCGTGGGGTGGTGTCACTTGCAATGGCATTGTCCATACCATTATTTATTAATGCCCAGACTTTCCCTTATCGTAATCTTATCCTCTTCATCACCTTCATTGTTATTCTTGTTACATTAGTTTTCCAGGGACTTACGCTTCCATGGGTAATACGGAAAGTGAAACTGGAAGACAGGTATAATCCTATCCCTGAACAGGAACAGGAATTGATCATTCAGAAAAAGATCGCAAAAGTGTCTCTTCAATTGTTGGACGAAAAGTATGATGGAGAACGAAAGCAGAATGACCACTTAAATATTTTATCCTCAAGACTGCGGACAGAAGTAAGTTTTTTTCAGCAGGATCTTAAAGAGCTGTCTAATTCAACTGACAATACCCTTATTAAATTTCAACGCATTTATCTTGAATTGCTGGAAGGGCAAAGACACATGCTTGAAGAGATGAATCATAAAGATGAATTCGATGAGGATCTGATCCGGAAATATCTTGCATTGATAGATCTTGAAGAACTCAAAACAAGGGAAAAATTATTACAGGAAATTTGATCAGATAGGAAGAGTTTTTTTTAAAATTCGCTCAAACGAAAATCAATTACACGAAGCTGAAGAGTTTTATTACCATTCCATTCATTCTCATCTATTTTAAACACAACATCAATTGGTTTATTCATTTGAAGTAAATTAAATTTATCAGCCATTTTAAAACCGATTCCTGTGAAGACAGTATTATTTTGTTTTAAAGAAAATTTTATATGCTCTTCTTTTACAATTTTTGAATATCCAGTGTTCCAAACGTTTTTAGCCACGAAGACTGGTCGTAAATTTTCCGGACCAAATGGCTCCATCTGTTGCAGTATATTATAGAAGGGCCATTGAATGTCTTTAAAATTTATTTCTGCATCGATGATTATTTCCGGGATCAATAATTCAGGATGAATTGTAGCAGAAACTATTTCTTCAAACTTATTTCTGAAAGCATCTACATTTTCCAACTGAAGTGTTAATCCTGCTGCAGCAAAATGCCCGCCATAGCCGATTAAATGTTCTCTGCAAGCATGAACGGCCTCGTATAAATTAAAACCAGGAACACTCCTGGCACTGCCTGCAACGTACTCGCCGCTTTGAGTCAATACAATAGTTGGCCTGTAATAATGTCCTATCAGGCGTGAAGCAACAATACCAACTACACCTTTATGCCAATGAGATCGAAAAACAACTGTTGATTTTCGATGTTGCCAATCCTGATTTTCGGTAATGATAAACAAGGCCTCACTCGTAATATTGAGATCCGCTTCTTTTCTGTCTGTATTATCGCTATGAAGCATTTCTGCATATTGTAATGCTTCATCATAAGAGTCCGCTATGAACATTTGCACCGCTTTTTTTGCGTCATCCATTCTTCCGGCAGCATTTACCCGCGGAGCTATTATAAAAACAAGATTATTGATATGCAGTTCAGTTTTTAAACCGCTTAAAAACCCGAGTGCTTTAATGCCGTTGTTCGGATTTTCATTTGCTTTTTTTAAACCATAATAAGCAAGGATGCGATTTTCTCCTGTCATAGGAACAATATCCGCGGCAATAGCGGTTGCAACAAGGTCAAGGCTTTCATTAACATCGTCGTTACTTAATCCAAACTGAGGTGCCAGTGCAGAAATTAATTTAAAACCGACACCACATCCGCATAATTCCTTGTATGGATAATTACAATCTTTTTGTTTTGGATTTAAAATTGCGACTGCATTTGGCAATTCTTCATCAGGTAAATGATGATCACAAACGATGAAATCAATATCAAGATCTTTAGCATAGGAAATAAGGTCAATTGATTTTATTCCGCAGTCAAGAGAAATTATAAGGGTAAATCCATTTTCATTCGCAAAATCAATTCCTGCTTTGCTTACACCATATCCTTCGCGATAGCGATGAGGAATATAAAAATCAATATTGGAATGAATTTTTTTCAGGAAGCGATACATGCAGGCAACAGAAGTGGTCCCATCCACATCGTAATCTCCAAATACCAGGATCTTCTCATTATTATTAATTGCACAAATAATTCGTTCAACTGCTTTATCCATGTCTTTCATTAACCATGGATCATGGAGATCAGTCAATTCAGGCCGAAAGTATTTTTTTGACTGATCAAATGTGGCAACACCTCGTTGTACGAGTATACCACAAATAACAGGAGAAATTTTAAGTGCTAATTGAAGTGAGTCAGATTCTGGCTTATCCGCAGTTAGTATTTTCCATCTTTTTTGCATCTTTAAATTTAAAGCTTAATATTATCTGTTGATCACAAAATTGATAAGATCTTCAAGTCCTTTCCGTGAATCGTCATTGGGAAATTGATAAAGAATTTCTTTTGCCTTACTATAAAATTCATTCATTTTGTCCGATGCATATTGAATTCCTCCAGACCTGGTCACTATATCGGCGACTTTTGTTACTTGTGTAGTATCTGTATTTTTATTTTTTATGATATAAATGATTTCGCGGCGGGTTTTTTTATCACAATTTTTCAAAGTATAAATAAGAGGGAGTGTAAGTTTTTTTTCTTTGATGTCATTACCCGTAGGCTTACCGATCTTATCGCTGGCATAGTCAAATAGGTCATCCTTGATTTGAAAAGCCATACCAGCATATTCACCAAAGGATCTCATTTGTTCAGTTTTCTCTTCATCATTTGAAGACGACCATGCGCCGGCGGCGCAGGCTGATGCCAATAAGGATGCGGTTTTGTTTCTTATAATTTCATAATATACATCTTCCGGAATATTCAGTGTTCTTGTTTTTTCTAATTGCAACAATTCTCCTTCACTCATTTTTCTTACAGCATCAGAAAGTATATGCAGTATTTTATAATCGTTATTATCGAGAGATAATAAAAGACCCTTTGCAAGGAGATAATCACCGATCAATACAGAAGCTTTTGTTTTCCATAATGCATAAACCGAGAAAAAGCCTCTTCTTTCTGCAGAATCATCCACCACATCATCATGAACCAGCGTTGCAGTATGCAATAATTCAACGAGTGACGCAGCCCTATAAGTGCTTTCTGTGATAGATCCGCAAAGTCTGGCAGACAGCAAAACAAACATTGGACGGAGCTGCTTGCCTTTCCTTTTTACAACATAGCGCATAATGCGATCTAAAAGAGGTGCTCTGCTTTTTGCAGCCTCTTTAAACCTATCTTCAAAGGTTTTAAGTTCATTTTCGATTACTGATGAGGGTAAATTCATTTTTTAAAGCAGGGCAATATACGTATCAAAAAAAATATTGCAGCGAGGTTATGAGCACTTTCCCCAACTTCGTTTTTTTTGTAGAACAAATTCTACAATGATTTTCAAGTAAATAAATGATATAAAAATTTGGTTTTTAACCTTCAATTTCTATTTTTGCATATATTTTTGGACATCGTATTCTCTTATCAAAAACTAACTCTCAAGTTATGGCAAGCAAAAAGTACATTTTACTAGCTGGCATTATATGTCTGCTGGCATCAGGAAGTAATGCTCAGGTAGGCGCAAGCTATGATGTAAAAGACTCTTCCCTTATCCCTTCGAAAAGAATGCCTCAGCATTCTGAATTTTTAAATGGAACATATAGTTTTCCGGCAAAACCACGAAATCAGTGGGAAATAGGGCTAAAGGCCGGAGCATTTACCGTTGCTGGCGACATTCCCGCACTTTTTCCTACACTCGGTTTTGGGGTGCATGCAAGAAAAGCATTCGGGTATGTATTTTCGATGCGTGTTGAGTATATGCACGGAAGTGGAAAAGGATATAGTTGGAATGTTGCTGATAATTTCGGAAGGAATCTTGGATTGATTCCGCCGGGTTTAACTCCTAAGTATTCGACTTTTTTGCTTGAGCCTGGCCCAGTTACAGGGCAGCCACGATATATAGTGGCTGGTACAGGTGCAGTAGCTGGTCCGAACACACCACGGGACGTGGTTTTTTATAACTATAAGACCTCGGTAAATGATCTTTCCGTTCAAGGGCTAATCTCACTTAATAACATCCGTTTTCATAAACAGAAAACAGGCTTTAATGTATATTTCTTTGGAGGTATAGGCGCCACTATTTTTGAAACGTGGATAAATGCTGTAGACGGAGATGATTATGCAACTGGAACCTCATATGCAGCAGGATATAAGAGCATATTTCAAAACAACTCTTTCGTTTATGAAAACAGAAATAAGATAAAAGACCAAGTAAAAAATCTTCTGGATGATTCATTTGAAACACCTGCAGAAACTGAAAGTGGTGTCAGGAGACCAAAATTATGGGGCAGTACCTTTAAACCATCGGGCTCTGTAGGTTTTGGAATGGCTTTCAAATTGAGCGATCGGATCAATCTTGCTCTTGAAGAACGGGCAACTGTGATTAAATCTGATCTACTTGACGGCCAACGCTGGTCGGAACATGGAAGTTATGACCCTGTACTTACTTCTGACTATGACTCTTATAACTATCTAACTCTAGGTATTAATTTTAATATAGGTGGTCACGCTGTTGAGCCTCTTTTCTGGCTTAACCCACTTGATTATGCATACAGCGAGATTCGCAACCCTCGTTTGATGCGCTTACCTAAACCAGTATTGCCTGATAGTGATTTGGATGGCGTTACTGATCAATTTGACCAGGAGCAAACTCCAGAAGGTTGCCCTGTTGATACACATGGTGTAACTCGTGATACAGATGGTGATGGAGTTCCGGACTGTAAGGATAAAGAGATCATCACTCCAACATATTGCCAGCCAGTTGACGCTGATGGTATCGGTAAATGTCCTTGTGACACAACTTGTGCAGGACGAGCAGTCTCTTCTCAACCAACTTGCTCTCAAATGCTTGGTGCATTACCAAGTGTAAGTTTTGCTAAGAATGCAGTTAAATTGAGTGATGATGCTAAAAGATTACTTGCTGTAGTTGCTGACCGTATGCGTAACTCCCCAGGTTGTAATGTAGTTGTAACTGGATATTGCGCAGGTAACAAAATGGAGCAACAAAGAAGCTGGGATAGAGTAAATGCGATTATTAACTACCTTATAGAAAAAGAAGGTGTCAGCGGTGATCGCCTGATCTTTAAATATGGTGAAGAAGGTGGAGATTGCGATACTGTTGATATCCGTGCGGCAAATGAAGGTGAAGAAGGACCAAACACAGTACCTGCTCCTCATCCTAATCTTAGAAAGAATTAAGAAATTATTTTTTATAGAAAGACCCTTGATTTTTCGGGGGTCTTTTCTTTTATAAACAACTATAGCAGGAGCAGAAAACTTTAGCACCCACTATTATAATAACCTTAACCACTTTATCTTGGCATCCATTTATTTTTAGAGCAGATTTGCCGGATTAAAACTATCTTTGCCCACTTTTTATGAGAGTTTTTCTTTTGTTTATAATCGTCGGTTTGATCAGCAGTTGTAGCGGGATCAATAAGGTTTTGAAGAATAAAGATCCTGAGTACAAGTTGCGCATGGCGGAACAATACTATGTAAAAAAGAAGTATAATTTTGCTCAGACTCTTTATGAAGATATAATGCCGCACTTTAAGGGAACTGCAGTTTTTGAAGACTTGTATTATAAATATGCATATTGTGCTTATTATCAAAAGGATTATTTGAACGCTGAAAATCTTTTCAAAAATTTTCTTGAGGTTTTCCCCAACAGTACCAAAGCCGAAGAACTGGATTATATGCGGGCATTGTGCTATTATAAACTGTCGCCCAAAGTTCCATTAGATCAATCAAATACAATAAAAGCTTTGGGTATGTTACAGACATTTATTAATACACACCCCGGGTCTACAAGAAATAAGGAGGCTAATGAGTTTATAGAGATTTGTCATGACAAGTTAGAAGAAAAGGAGAGGATTGGAGCAAAATTATATTATGACTTGGGTCAGTTTAGGGCAGCAGGAGTGTCGTTTTCTACCTTACTCAATGATTTTCCAGATTCGGAAAAATGCGATGAATATAAATTAATGGTTATAAAATCTTACTATAAATTTGCTGAATTAAGTGTTGATGAGAGAAAGGTTGAGCGTTTCGAGCAGGTAATAACAGAATGTAACGATTTTATTGACCGCTTTCCTGACAGTAAATTAGTAAAAGAAGTTGAACGATATATTTCCCTAACAAATGACAACATAAAAAAAATCTAATATGAGCAAATTAAGACGCCAGCTTAGTGTTGGTACCAGTAACATAGTTGAAACAAAAAACCTGAACGACATTAAAGAGAAAACAGGCAATTTGTATGAATCAATTTCCATAGTTGGAAAAAGAGCTAATCAGATCAATATTTCATTGAAAGAAGAATTGCATAATAAATTGGAAGAGTTTGCCAGCCATACGGATAGCATTGAGGAAATACATGAGAATAAAGAGCAAATCGAGATTTCCAGAGCGTATAAAAGAATGCCAAACCCCGCTTTACTTGCCACCCAGGAATTTATGGAAGACAAAGTTTATTTTCGCAAAGGAGAAGATGAGCTATTTAGTTAATAAATTGACGGGTTATCACTATTAATAAATTATTTTGGCGTCCCACATAAGGGACGCTTTTAGTTTCTGATAGTTAGGTTTAATTTTATAAGTAAATGCTGAAAGGCAAAAAAATACTGCTAGGGGTTACTGGAAGCATAGCTGCTTATAAATCTGCCTTTCTTATCCGGTTGTTAATTAAAGCTGGTGCTGAAGTAAAAGTGATCATGACACCGGCTTCAACTGATTTTATTTCTAAACTTACTCTTTCTACTCTTTCGAAAAATACAGTGTTGGTTGATTTGTTTGATGAAGATTCATGGGCAAATCATGTTATGCTTGGCAGATGGGCTGATATAATGGTGATGGCGCCGCTCAGTTGTAATACGCTTTCTAAAATGGCCAATGGACAGTGTGACAATTTATTACTTGCAGTTTATTTATCTGCCACATGTCCCGTAGTTGTTGCTCCTGCTATGGATGAAGATATGTGGCACCATAATTCGACAAAACTAAATATTCAAAAACTTATAGAATTTGGGATTAAGATCATTCCCGTTGACAAAGGAGAACTTGCAAGCGGATTAGTTGGTGACGGACGAATGGCTGAACCGGAAACCATCGTACAATTTATTGAAGAATGTTTAAGAGTATCCAAGTCCTTTTCTGGAAAAAAAGTAATGGTTTCTGCTGGTCCTACATACGAGCCACTTGATCCCGTTCGTTTTATTGGAAATCATTCTTCCGGTAAAATGGGATTAGCAATTGCAGAAGAGCTATATGCTCGAGGTGCTGAGGTAACATTGATCATGGGTCCTTCAGCAATTAATTTGCCTAAAAATGGAATAAAATCGATTAGAGTTAATACAGCAGAAGAAATGTATGTAGCATGCACAAAACACTTCAACGAGTCAGATATTGGGGTAATGGCGGCTGCGGTTGCCGATTATACACCGGTAGAAGTGGCCACATCTAAGGTTAAAAAAAATAGTGACGAACTTGTTATTGAATTAAGAAAAACAAAAGACATTTTGAAAAGCCTGGGCGAAAATAAATCTTCTAAACAAGTACTGGTAGGATTTGCCCTGGAAACAAATAATGAACGTGAATATGCCCTTGAAAAATTGAAGAATAAAAATGCCGATATGATGGTGATGAATTCATTGAATGATAAGGGCGCCGGTTTTGGTACCGATACAAATAAAATTACCATCTTTGATAAAAGCGGAAAGGAATTTAATTATGAGCTTATGCCAAAAAAAGAGGTTGCTAAAAATATTGTTGACACCATTATCCAATTATACTATGCTTAGACAAACGATCCTCCTTGTTTCATCTTTCCTTATCTATTTATTTGGACAATCTCAGGAGATCAGGGCAAGACTAACAGTCAACGTAAATAAGGATAAGATACCTACAACAGTCGATAGAAAAATTTTCCAGACGCTTCAGGCGGGTCTTACAAATTTTGTCAATAACAGGAAATGGACAAATGATGTTTTTCAACCAAATGAAAGGATACAATGCAATTTCCTTCTTAGCATAAATGATGTTGTTGGTACAAATGAATATCGGGCAACGCTTACTGTACAGGCAGCCCGTCCTGCTTACAACTCGACCTATCAGTGCCCACTGATAAATTATATGGATGAAACCATAGTTTTTAAATATGTTGAATTTCAGCCAATAGAATTTAATGAGAACCGTGTGCAGGGAAATGATCCTTTGGTTGCAAACTTAACCGCTGTATTTGCATACTGGGTAAATATTATCCTAGGATTTGATTATGATTCATTTTCTCTAAGAGGAGGTGATCCTTATTTTATCAAAGCACAAAATATTGTGAACAATGCACCGGAATCGAGTGAAATTTCCGGTTGGAAAAATTATGAAAATCAACGAAACCGTTACTGGCTCGCAGAAAATATAAATAACAACAGGTTTGCACTTTTTCATGATGCCATTTATTTGTATTATAGAAATGGAATGGATCTGTTGTATGAAAATGAAGAAGAGGCAAGGAATGGAGTTCTAAATTGTCTTAATTATTTGTCCACTATAAACAAAGAGAATCCCAATTCTATGATCATGCAATTCTTTTTCCAGGGAAGAAGCAATGAATTGGTAAAGGTTTTCAGCAAGGCAAAAAAAGATGTAAAGGACCGCGCCTTAAATCACTTATTGAAATTGGATGTTACGAATGCCCGTATATATAACGACCTGAAATGAGATTCTTCCTTTTTATAATTATCACTTTAAACTTTGCATGTATAAAAGGGAACAAAATTCCTAAGGATGTGATACCGCAAAATCAAATGCGTAAGATAATGTGGGATCTAATGCGTGCAGACGCTTATGTAACCGATTTTGTAATGAAAGATAGTACCCGAAATCAGAAAGAAGAGAGTACAAAACTTTATGAAAGGATTTTTGATATTCATGCCACCACTCTGGAGACCTTCAAAAAGAGTCTTGTATTTTACCAAAGCAGGCCCGACCTCTTTAAAGCAATAAGTGATTCCCTTCGCGTTGATGAACAAAGATCCCAACAGTATCCTGCTGAAAAAAAGTCTCAAATAATTGACACTACGCTCAGAAAAATGAGATTTAATAAGAAGCTGATCGAAAAGAAGCCATAAATTACCTCTACGTATTTTTGTTTAATAAATTTTTTGCTATGAATAAAATTGTAAGTGGAGCGGATGAGGCAATTCATGATATTAATAGTGGTGCTACTATAATGTTAGGTGGATTTGGACTTAGTGGTATTCCGGAAAATTGTATTAATGCATTGAAACGTAAAGGCTGTACTGATCTTATTTGTATATCCAACAATGCGGGTGTCGATGATTTTGGATTAGGGTTGTTGCTAAAAACAAGACAAATAAAAAAAATGCTAAGTTCCTATGTTGGAGAAAATGAAGAATTTGAAAGGCAATTATTGAGTGGGGAACTTGAAGTTGACTTAATACCACAGGGAACGTTAGCAACAAGGATCCAGATGGCCGGCATGGGAATACCGGCTTTTTTTACCCCAGCGGGTTTCGGAACAGAAGTAGCGGCAGGAAAAGAACTAAGAGAGTTTAATGGTAAAAAGTATTTAATGGAGAAAGCTCTTCATGCCGATTTTGCAATTGTGAAAGCATGGAAAGGAGACAGGTTCGGCAATCTTGTATTTAGAAAAACTACAAGAAATTTTTCAACATCCATGGCCAAAGCAGGAAATATCACAATAGTGGAGGTCGAAGAATTAGTTGAACCGGGAGAATTAGATCCCGATCACATTCATGTAGCGGGAATTTATGTACATAGAATTTTCCAGGGTAGTAATTATGAAAAAAGAATAGAAAGAAGAACTGTTCAAATTAAAAACTGATCAAGCAAAATTTATGGCTATCGATAAATATGGAATTGCAAAAAGAATTGCCCAGGAGCTTAAAGACGGAATGTATGTAAATCTCGGGATTGGTATACCAACTCTTGTTGCCAACTTTATTCCACATGGAATCAGTATTATGCTTCAGAGTGAAAATGGAATGCTTGGCATGGGCCCTTACCCGGTAGAAGAAAATATCGATGCGGATCTTATAAATGCCGGCAAAGAGACGGTAACGATTTTACCCGGTGGCGCTTTTTTTGACAGTGCCGAAAGTTTTGGAATGATAAGAGCGGGTAAAGTTGACTTAACAGTATTAGGTGCTATGGAAGTAAGTGAAACCGGTGATATTGCTAACTGGAAAATTCCGGGGAAGATGGTGAAGGGAATGGGAGGTGCCATGGATCTTGTCGCAAGTGCCCGAAATATTATAGTAGCAATGATGCATACAAATCCCAAAGGGGAATCGAAATTATTACCTGCATGTCAATTACCACTTACAGGAGTAAGATGTGTAAAGAAAATAGTTACCGATCTGGCGGTTCTTGACATTACTTCAAATGGATTTAAATTAATAGAGAGAGCTCCGGGTGTTAGTGTTGAAGAAATTGTGTCAAAAACTGCGGGTAAATTAATTATCGAAGGTGATATTCCGGAAATGAAATTTGAAATGCGAAATCATTAATCGACAAGATTATTTTTAACAGCAAAGAATACCAGGCCCGCTGTATTCCGGCTTCCAAATCTTTCCATTAACCTGTCTTTGATTGCTTCAACAGTTCTCGCACTGATCTCCATTTTTTGAGCAATTTCCTGTGCAGTAAATTCCATGCAGATGAAACGAAGCACATCTCTTTCTTTATCGTTCATGGTAATTTCACTAGTGAGAGAAGGAACGACTTTCTGACGGGCATGCGAACGTTTTAGTAAAATGCGGTTGACAAAATTATTCAGATAGTATCCTTTTTCGTAAACGTCCATTATAGCTCTTCTTATTTCCTGGGGTTCGGCATTTTTAAGCAAGTAACCATTCGCTCCGTTTTCCATCATGTGATAAACGAATCTTTCATCTTCATACATAGTAAGAACCACAACTTTAATTTGGGGGTATTGTTTGCTAACGATCTTGGTGGCTTCCATTCCATCTTTTCCCGGCATTCGAAGATCCATCAATATCACATCAGGCTCATTACCGGAAATTCCTTTTATTAATTCTTCACCATTTTCCGCTTCAAGTACAAATTTTATATTAGTATAGGGTCGGAGTGAAAGGATAACTCCTTTGCGGAAAATTTTATGATCATCTGCAATTGCTACTTTAATAATCCCCATAGATATCAGATTGCACCAAATTATTATAATTCAAAGTCCGGAAGATAAATATATTTCTGAATAACATTTATGAACTATATGGTTCGTCTTTAGGTACTTCGATCGTTACTTTATAATAGGTTTGCGAAATATCCTTTTCAAAAAGGATTTCACCCTGTAACAAACGAATGCGGCTACCGATATTTTTTAACCCCAAACCAATATTGCTCTTATTTAATTTTTCAAAATCAGACTGTACAATACCGCGGCCATCATGATGTATACGAAGATAAAACTTGTCGGCATGCACATTCTGAGTTAAATGGATAAAACTTGAATTGCTATGCTTCAGAATATTATTGATAAGTTCCTGTATGATACGGAAAACAAGTAATTCTTTTTCTGGCTTTAGCCTGTCTTTATAATCATGAAATCGCTGACTGGCATTTACTGTACCGCTACCACTAATTTTTTGAAACAAATCATTGATCGCTGATTCCAACCCAAAGTTTTTAAGCGTTGGAGGCATCAGGTCATGACTTATATTTCTAATTAATTGAATAGTGTCATCAATGATCTGTCTTGCCTGGAAAATACTTTGAAGCTGGTTTACTTTATCCTGGTTTACAAGATTCTCATTTAAATAGAGTCTTGCAGTAGCCAATAATGGGCCGGCATCATCATGCAGGTCTGCCGCCAGGCGTTGACGTTCTTCCTCCTGCATTTTGATGGAAGCATTCAACATCATTTTTTGCTGTTCAATTTCCATTTGTTGCAGTTTTTGCTGGAAGCGCTGCACCCTGCGCTGATGCATAATAATAAATACCACAAGTCCGATAGTAAGAACAAGCATCCCGATAGTGCCCAGGAATAACGCCGTGGTGGTAGAAGAATTTGTGGCTTGTAGTAAAAACATAATTTGATAATAAAGGGTGGTGGATTAAATCATGTCAAGATTTGGAAAATTTTTAGGATGATTAAGGATATGGTTAACCGGATGCTTTTTGTACATATAAATAGAGAATGCGAATAATAAATTCTTAATAATCTCAGCCACAAAAGTCATATTACCGAATCTATTGATTTCGTCAGGAGTAAGATTATTAATGAGAATATAAAAGAAGAATGACCCACCTAAATATATCATGATTCCCACTGCTATCCAGAAAGTATAATGATTATATATGTATATGTCCTTTATGTATTTAGAAAATTCATAAAAGAAATAGAAAATGTAAATAAAAAGTAAGATTGTTTCTATACCAATAGGGATGCTATCTAATCTCTTAAAAGTAGTTGTCGTAACAAAGAATATTTGGAAAATAATAAACAACACAGAGGCTATCAGAATCAAAATTTTGAACACCTTCTTTTGAATATGAAGCCAAAAAATGTAAGTGAAAAAAGAATACTCTAATAATGTATAAAATGCCTGAATATATTTGCGAAGGTCTTTAGGAGTTTCATAATAGACCATTAAATATCCAAAAAAAACCAACCCGTATAACGCCAAGGTTACTGGTATTCTATCTTTTAGCTTAGATCGAAATAGCAGAAATGCAAGTGGGAGAATTAAGTACGAATATGTTACTGGTAAATACAAAAGCTTTTCTAAATTTGGATTTGAACCAAAAATAGAAAAACTTTAGTTAGATTTTTAATACTTTGGGGATTATTCTTCCCAAATAGTAATTAAGATATCATTCTCCCAAGCTCTCTTTACATTCTTTTTCATAACACTAGTTTTTAGCCTTAAGATTAATTGTAAGGTAAAAGTTGCCCAAACAAAGAGGGTTTTCAAGGGAGAGGAGTTAGAATGCTACTGCCATAATCGGATGAAACGATATACCAGAGAGACTTTCATCCGATTTAACAAGTACTTGTACTACTCAAATACGAGTAAAAATTCTAGGTATTTTTAGTATTTTTACGGGTATAAAAATAGGATGTTTACTTGAAATTATCCGATTTTTCAGACACTTGTTAACAGATGTGGAAAACAGGCGTGTTATATGGGAGAAAACTTGAACTCAAAGAAGAAAAGAAGTTGATTGACTGCGGAGTTCGCAATGGTCTTCAAAGGATAATGTGATTTCTTTTTTTGGACGGTTTTTCCCGATTGAGATCGGGATTAGGACATTGGATATTGAGGGAGCTAATCCTCGTCAATCAACTTGATTCAAATGTAGAAAGGCATTCCAACGACTGCAAGAGCAAATCTGCTCAACTTTATTGTTATGGTTTTTACTAACGGGGTCGTAGATATACAATAAACATATAGGATTGTTTGTATGGTAGATTTTGAAGAATGGATATTTAAGACAACAGCTAGGAACTTTACCTAATTAATATTTTAGCTATAATTTTTTGATTTGAAATAATTTGTTCGCATGCCTTCAAAATTTATTGATTATAAAAAAGGAGTATTTTCGTCCGGCTTTTACTTAACCCCATTAAAGCGAACCACAACACATGACTGCTGATCAAATCAAAGTTGCTATTGCCGATGACCATAAAATATTTCGTGATGGAATAAAAATGGCGCTGCGAGATAAGGAATACCTGAAAATACTTTGGGAGGCTGAAGATGGAAAAGATCTGATGCACAAACTGAAGATCAAGATGCCTGATGTTATATTAATGGATATCCGTATGCCTGAAGTAGACGGTATAAATGCCATCAGCCTTATCAGGAAGGAGTATGAAGCATTGAAAATAATTGTTCTTACAATGTATGACGACCAGGAAATGATCACTAAGATGATGGAAATGGGCGCAAATGCATATTTAACCAAGACAACTGATCCCGAAGAAATATACCAGGCGATACTTACTTGTATGAATGATGACTTTTATTTTAATGACCTGGTAAATAAAGCTGTGCTGCTTAAGCTGCAACATAAAAAGAAAGTACGGCAATTTTATCCCAATCCCGTCAAACTTTCAGAAAAGGAAATAAAGATCCTAAAACTGATCGCTGAGGACAAAACAACAGAAGAGATCTCAAAAGAAGTATTTCTTAGTCCCCGTACTATTGAAACGATACGTCAAAACATGAAACAAAAGGTTGGCGCTAAGACTATAGCTGGGCTGGTGATGTATGCCATGCGTAACAAGCTATTAGAATAAATAGATATTTAAAGTCGCCATATCTTAAGAAATCATTCTATATCTATAAAAAATTCTCATGCCCCAAAATCTTAAGCCTGAAAACGTCAACAATTCTTTTTTTGACGGGTATTATAAGGATATCTGGCGGCAAATTTTTCCTGATAAAACGACAAAGGCTGAAGTTGATTTTATAGTGGAAGAAGCCAGGCTGAGTTCCCAAAGTACTATTCTTGATCTAATGTGTGGTTATGGCCGGCATGCTCTTGAATTTGCAAGGCGAAAAATCAATGTAACGGCGGTAGATAATCTTCCAGATTATATTAATGAAATCAAAGAAAAGAGCGTCTCCGAAGAATTATCACTTCAATGTATTTGTACCGACGTTTTAGAAATGCAGATGGACCAGGAATATGACGCGGTTATCTGCATGGGTAATAGCTTGCAGTTTTTTGACGAAGAAGATGTGATTCGTTTGCTTTCAAACATATCTGAACATTTAAAAGCCAAGGGAAAGGTTTTTATTAATACATGGTCCATTGCGGAAATAGCAATGAATAGTTTTAAAGAAAAAAGCTGGAGCAGGATAGGGGGGCTTCTTTTTTTAACTGACTCAAAATTTCTTTTTCAACCCACAAGAATAGAAACAAACAGCATTATCATAACCGATGGCGGTGAGAAAGAGGAAAAAAAAGGAATTGATTTTATTTATAGCATTTCAGAATTGGAATCCATGTTTAATAAAACTGGTTTTCAATTAAAAGAAGTTTACAGTATTCCCGGTAAGAAGCGATTCACCGTTGGTGAACCAAGAGCTTACATAGTTGCTGAAAAAAAATAAGCAACGAATTTCATTTTCTATCTCAGATTTTAAAAACGAGGAATTTTCAATAAAACATAAAAAAAGAAAGTTGACTGTCAGGAGACAGTGCGTTGGTTTTTACAAAGGATTTGGAAATTTCTTTTTTGGACGGTTTGGACATTGGACGGTTTCGGATTGCGAAGTATGCACAGTGAGTCCGTATCAATCAACTTTCTGACGCAAAACTATTGTTGCACCGCATACGATACAAGAGCAAAACTTCCTGATCTTTCAATTATGGTTTTTACTGATGCTATCGTAAACTTCTCATTTGGCATTGAGTAGTTTTGCTTGCTTTCGTTTTATTACTTGTATATTCCACATACGTAAAATCAGGTACTTGTACTATGGTACATGTTGCAGGAATTTTACAATTTGCACTTCGAACCTAATTAAGAAAATAAGTTTTAAAGAAAAGCGTTTATTTACTAACCAATATCCGATGGGATCGTACGATTTCATCAAAAATTTTTAAAATCAATCATTTCATGAAAAACCCAGAAACAACAAGCCATGTAATTAAGGTGGCTATTGCCGATGATCACACACTTTTCCGTTCCGGTGTGAAAGCATCTTTGACTGCGCATAAGGACATACACATGGTAGCTGAAGCTGAGAATGGCATGCAGATGCTTAATTTATTAAAGCATATTCAGCCCGATGTTGTACTTCTTGATATTTCAATGCCCATCATGGATGGTCTTGCAACATTACCCGAAATAAAAAAGTTATACCCTGGCGTAAAAGTGATCATGCTCAGCATGCACAATGATCATTCAATGATCAGCCGCATGATGGAGATCGGTGCTAACAGCTACCTGACAAAGGAAAGTGGTGCTGAAAAGATCTATGAAGCGATCAAACAGGTATATGAAAATGAATTTTTCTTTAATGACCTTACTAATAAGGCATTGTTAAGCGGTTTGCGCAATAAGACATTCGCTGATGCTCACAAGCCTGCAGAAGTTCATTTGAATGAAAAAGAAATTACCATCCTGCGCCTGATGTGCGAAGAGAAAAGCACAAAAGAAATTGCAGATATAGTTGACCTGAGCCCCCGCACCGTTGAAGCTATCCGTGACAAATTAAAAACTAAGACCGGCACTAAGAGTATGGCTGGCTTAGTAATGTATGCGGTGAAAGCAGGAATTGTTGAACAATAGGATAAAGATAACAATTATCATAAAGGAAATGGCATCAGGTAACGATGCCATTTTTTATTGCGAACATCACAAGGCCGGCAGTATTCCGTACTCCAACTTTTTCTATTAATCGCTGACGAATACCTTCTACGGAACGAGGACTTAGAAAAATTTCTTTTGCAATCTCAGCTGCGGTCTTTTCTTCACAAATAAGTTTAAGCACTTCCTGCTCTCTTTCCGAAAATTCTACATTTTGATTAAATGACGGTTTGAAATTATTTTTGATAACAAGCTTTTTTAATAATGCTTTGTTTACAAGATCATTGAAATAGTAACCGTTTTCGTGTACTGCATATATAGATTTTCTTATTTCATCCGGTTCTGTGTTCTTAAGTAAGTAGCCATTTGCGCCGATCTCCATAAGATGGATGATGAATTTGTCATCTTCATACATCGTAACAACCAGGACTTTTACAGATGGAAATTTTTTTCGAATGATCTGGGTAGCTTCCATCCCATCCATTATTGGCATTTTCAGGTCCATGATCACAACATCCGGCAATTTTTTTTCAAATCCATTAATAAGGTCTTCCCCATTATCTGCCTCAAATATCACTTCTAAGGATTTATCATTTGCAATGCATTTCTTTAATCCTTCCCGGTATATTTTGTAATCATCTGCAATTGCAATTTGTATCTTTTTTTCTTTGCTCATATTACTACAGGTATAGACAATTGAATAATATACTCCCCAGTGTCCAGTTTTGTGAAATGAATTTTTCCTTTCAGTAAAATTATGCGGTTTTGAATATTTTTCAGACCCAGCCCCGCAGGTTTAAATCTTAATTCTTCAAATTGTTCCTGCGTTAGTCCTTTTCCATTATGCTGGATGTGCAACTCCAATTGAATTTGACTAAGCGAAGACCGAATGTTTATAAGACGAGGGTGTGCATGTTTTATCAGGTTATTTACCAGTTCCTGGATGATGCGATAAACTGCCAGGTCTGTTTCAGCATTTGATATCTGGTATTCGTCATCAAGGTCTACTGTGCTGTTTACAACCGAGCCGCCAGTTATCTTTTTCATAAAATGACGAATGGCTTCATTTAAACCGAATTCTTTCAGAATTGTGGAATGAAGATTATGCGAGATGGTACGGACTTTCTGTATTGATTCGTCTATCATTTCTTTCACTTTTGCATGATCCTGTTTATCGTTTTCAGAAAGATTGTGTGTATTCATCTCAACAAGAAAGATTCGTGAAGAAGAAAGTAAAGCGCCGACTTCATCGTGAAGCATTTCAGCTATCCGGTGACGTTCGCCTTCCTCACTTCTTACGGCTGATTCAATTAATTGATTTTGCTGGTGTTCCTTTAATTGACTCATTTGTTTTTGCAACATCCATTTCTTGCGTTGGTTAACCATCATTAAAAGTAGAAACCCTGCCGCCAACAAAAGCATGGCTGCAATTCCTATAGTAATCATGAAGGTAATATCAAGTAACAAAATATCGAGCAGTTTATTCACGAGTAAAGAATTCATTTTGCTTTTTTAAAACCGATAGCAATAAAGATCATTAAAACAATATAAATAAGATTATGAACATTCCAGATGCTCATGGCATATGTTCTTTCTGCATTGATCAGGTAATTGTAAAACAAGAATATCAAAAAATTTACAGAGGTATAAAGCGTAAGACCCATTACAATCCAAAAGGGAGGCAAAGCCAATGGTGATTTAATTTCGTCATTCATATTTACTGTGTAATAATATAAAAGACAATAAAAAAGTATGATAGCTGCCTCTATTGTGAATAGCCTACTGCTGAATGACAATACGATATTTTCAAAAAATCCAAAATTAATAATTACGCCAGTTAAAAAAAGGCTAGTAATGATTAAATATGTTTTCTTGTATAAGGGATTTACCTTATAAAAAAACCATGTAAGAAGTAGTAAACGTAAAAAAGAATTGATATTATAAAAAATAAGAGTATACAAAATCTTACCACGATATAGCCACCATAAAGTTCTCT
Source organism: Bacteroidota bacterium (assembly GCA_005882975.1). Classification (GTDB taxonomy): domain Bacteria; phylum Bacteroidota; class Bacteroidia; order Chitinophagales; family Chitinophagaceae; genus VBAS01. The sequence continues at coordinate 28,560 of VBAS01000095.1, forward strand.
CGACCCAGTCTTTTATCCCTAGTTCTTTAGATTTCCAGGTGATGTCAACCACTACGCCGAGTAATAAGGCAATTAACAGGTAAATTAGTAATGGTCTCGTCCAAATAGCTTTCGGCTTTATCCAGATATAAACAATCAGAGGTATGAGTGTTGCCCACACCTCTGACCAATCCAATACTCCTTCTAAAATTTTTCCCATTGTTGTTTATTATGATCCTGGTTGATTAGGTGGACAGGGATTAAGCTGGTCATAAGTAACTGCAGCAGGGTTTATTGTAATAGGCATGGGAGTAAGAATTATGTCTTTACTTCCATCATCACTCTTTTGTTTAAGTTCACTTTTGGACATCTCGTGTTGAAGAAAAATGAGCTCATCATCTATCGGAATATTTTTCATCTTAATTGCATCGGGATGGGCTTCAATAAAAATAAGGTGTGAGTCTTCAATTTTTTTTCTGCGTTTGTCAAGGATCTGTGCTACTAAAGTAAAATCATCTCCTTTGCGACGGTAAAATTGAATGCCAAGGCGATTGAACCCCTTTATTTTTTTTTTGCCGTGCAATAAATCATATATATCCTCTTTTTTAAAAATAAGAGTGGGAAAATTAAAAGTGGCCATAAAAAATAATTTTAAGATTAAAGAATAGATTGCTCAATAGATTTCTCGATTCTATAAACCACGTTAGGATCCATTGGCATTCATCTAATTGCCAGGTTGGTTCGGCGGACATGGATTAGTATCGACACTGTTCAATGTGGCTATCACATGTTTCGCGGCGTTAAGTGCCACAACCTCAAAAATTAGATAGTGTATACCTTTCTTTGTAAACTGACTTTTCTTTGGTGTTAACTTCAAGTAGGCGAATTGGTATTCGAGGGGATTACCGCTAACGAAGTTCTGTGTCAAAAGCTCGTTATGCGCAAGCACGACACTTGATATGTCTAAAGTAACCGTCCCGGGCAGCACAGTCGCCTCTATGGGTTCAGTATTGGCTCCATAATGCGCATGGTCATTTGCAGCGTATAACCATAATTTCATAGTGCCTCCGGGATTGTTAATATTATCGAATTTGTACTGTATGATGAATTTACTTGGTCTTGGATTATTGGGGTTTCCCTGTAAAGGAGGCAACTGCTCCTTGGCAATGATGAAGGTTGGTAGAGTAGCAGAAAGGGGACTCACCTTCTTCTCAGTTGATGGCGATGTTGACTTATTACCATCGTCATTATTGCATGATACAATTATGCAAATCAGACATAGAAAGGCAAGAATTTTGGACCTTGTCAGTAAGGAACTGTTTTGGTTGCTCATAATTTTAAAGTTTTGGTAGTTAATAAATCCGGAAGGGAGTCTTCTATATAGGCGGGAAAGCATTATCAAGTTATTTATTTAATCCCAAATATCAATCAGCAGTGCCCGTAAAACCAGCGTACAAGTACGTATTCTAAAGAAAAGGAGTTTCTACGCAGGCACCCTTCAGCAATTACCATATTAGTACGCTGTCACTTTAATACGAGTTGATACGCATTGAGAATTGTTATGCTAACGTACTAGTTCCCAATAATTTTTTTGAGTAGATGCTACCTTGTTCCCGGGGCATCTGTGAGGCAAAATTGTGGTATAAAAATTACCGCAATGACACCTCAAAAAACCTTCCGCATCAGTCTCGCAGCCATCATGATCTGCTCCTTTATGCTGGCTCCAATTAGCTCGAGAGAAGCTATACAAAAGTCAAAAAGAATATCCTTCAACACCCAACAACAGGTGGTTGATGAAGGATCTTCTAAACAGGCAAATAATATTGATCTTACGATCCCTTTAGGTGATAAAAAGGAAAAAGAAAAGAATAATAATCATAACGAGGATCAGCCAAAAGCAAAACATCACTCTGATGAAGAGAAACATAAAAACCATGTTTATCATTATCACCGATTGAAAGCAAAGAAAAAGATCCACACAACATTTTTGCAATTATGCATGAAAATTTTTATTGCAATTAGTTTTATTTCAGTATTACTTTGCGGCTACCTGAGTATCGGTCATTGAAATGAAAAAATATTTTAATTATAATGGAAGGTTTTTTGCGGATGATAAGAATGTTCTATCGAAAGACGACAGAAGTTATCGGTATGGAGATGGGGTTTTTGAAACTATGAAATTGATAAATGGAAATATTTTATTGAGGGATCACCATTTTGAAAGGTTGTTTTCGGGTTTAGAGGTTTTAAAATTTCACATCCCTGTTCTTTTCACAAAACAGAAAATTGAAAAGGAAATTAAAGAGCTGGGTAAAAAGAATGAATGTGAGAGATCCGCAAGGATTCGTCTTTCAGTATCCAGGGGAAATGGCCGTCTTTCTGATTGCGATAATAAATTTTCTTATTTGATCGAATGCTGGCCATTGGAACAAAAAGGGTTTAATGAAAACGGGTTGATCATTGATATTTTTCCTGATGCAAGGAAAAGCATTGATGTTTTTTCAAATCTTAAATCGGCAAATTATCTTCCTTATGTAATGGCTGCCATCTGGGCTAAAGAAAATAGACTGAATGATGTTTTGATTCTGAATCAGCATGACCGTATCTGCGATTCAACAATTGCCAATGTTTTTTGGATAAAAGATAATAACATCTTCACACCTCCATTAAGCGAAGGTTGTGTCGCAGGTGTGATGAGAAAAAAAATTTTGGAATTGGCAACACTAAATCCTGATTACCTGGTGCAGGAATCTGTTCTTACCCGGGAAATATTGCTCCAGGCAGATGAAGTTTTTCTTACAAATGCTATTGCGGGTATTCGATGGGTAAAAGAATACCGGAATAAGGTTTATCAAAACACAATTAGTGGTAAAATATTTCCTTTATTACACTAAACAATTTCCAGTTTAAGTTGTTTGTTCATTAGTTAAGGCTTCATGAGTTTACCCGTAAATATTTTTTGGTTTCGACGTGACTTGAGACTGCACGATAATGCAGGCTTATACCATGCCCTAAAGAAAGGTAAACCCCTTGTACCCGTTTTTATTTTTGACAGTAATATTCTGGATGAACTCGAAGACCGGCATGACAAACGAGTAGAATTTATACATTCATCATTGCAGGAGATCCAGCAATTACTTTTAGCTACCGGCTCAACATTAGATGTGCGATATGGATATCCCAATGAGATATGGAAACAGTTAATTCAGGATTACAAGATTGAAAATGTTTATATCAATCATGACTATGAACCTTATGCACGAAGCAGAGACGAAGAAGTTGCAAAGTTTCTCAAAGCAAATGGAATAATATTTCATTCATTTAAGGACCAGGTAATTTTTGAAAAAGCGGAAGTGGTGAAAGATGATGGAAAGCCATATACCGTATTTACGCCTTATTCAAAAAAATGGAAAGCGACACTCAATAATTTTTATCTCTCTTCTTATCCAACAGAGAAACTTTTTTTTAATTTTTTCAGGCAAAAAGAAAAAGCAATCCTATCGCTTGCAGAAATGAACTTCAGGTCATCTGATCAGGGTTATCCAAAAAAAAATTGGAAAACTGAAATGATCAAACAGTATAAAGAGCAAAGGGATTATCCTTCAGTTGATGGAACTTCCAGGTTAAGTGTACATATTCGGTTTGGAACTATCAGCATTCGGGAACTAGCAAGAGAAGTCCGTAAACTAAATGAGACTTTTCTTAACGAACTTACCTGGCGGGATTTTTATCAAATGATCCTCTGGCATTTTCCCCATGTTGTTGAACGATCTTTCAAACCCGAATATGATAACATCAAATGGAGAAATAATGAAAAAGAATTTGATGCCTGGTGTAAAGGTCAAACTGGTTATCCAATTGTTGATGCAGGCATGAGAGAGTTAAACACAACCGGTTTTATGCATAACCGTGTTCGAATGATCGTTGCTTCTTTTTTGACAAAACATTTATTGATCGACTGGCGCTGGGGAGAAGCATATTTCGCAAAAAAATTATTGGACTTTGACCTCGCAGCGAACAATGGTGGCTGGCAATGGGCCGCTGGTTCCGGTTGTGATGCTGCTCCATACTTCCGAATATTTAATCCTTATTTGCAAACCAAACGATTCGATCCGGAATTAAAATATATACGCAAATGGGTCCCCGAATTTGAGGAACTAACTTATCCTCAACCTATCGTTGATCATGAATTTGCAAGAAAAAGATGTCTTGAAGTTTACGGAAAAGCTCTTAAAAAATAGTTTAATCAAACCTTGGGTTAACAAAATTATTGAGCTTTGACCCGAAGCGATAATTAAGGCCGAAACTCGTATATAGACTATAACCCGAAGCAATTTGTCTCCGGCGGGTAAGCACTTCTGTGACATCGGCTTCTTCTTTGGGTAAATATATTTGATCCCGGCTTAGTTCTGCATAAGAATAAAAATTAAAAGATAACCCACCAGTTATGCGTATATCAACTTCTCCATTTACTCTAAGATTCAAATATTTCCAATCATGAAAATAATTGTGATAATCTACTCCAAATTCTATGGTACCCCA
>VBAS01000249.1:0-5360 GCA_005882975.1 Bacteroidota bacterium
CAAACTTGTCAAAGAAATTTTTTTGATAATTCTCCTCTACAAGATTATTAAATGTAATACCGCTTTGTGCAGAAGGTATTTTTTTGAATACCGGTTCAGTTATAGAAACTATGTTGGAATCTTTGTCATTACATGCAATCAGAAAACAAGAAAAGATTGACGCTAATAGCCATGAAAAAACAGAATATGTTTTTAATTTTTGAAACATTAATCAGTATTTAAAGTTTAGCAAGCTTATTGTCGCCATGAATATACTCAAGATATTTTTTCCACGTTATGCTTGCTACATTTCTTCCCAATTTTAATCCTTCGATATTCTCACATTGTATATGATAACCGCCAAGAACACGAGAAAGACCCGCCATATTTGCCGTTTCAGTGAAAGTGGTGAATTTTAAAGTCACCTCCTCTCCTTTATTTTCTGGCTCAGTCAATTCACCAGGAATTCTTTTTACTTCTTCTCCGAAATGATCATTGCCGGTAAAAAGTTTCAACACTTCTGAACAAGCGCCACTTACAGTACTATGCCCTGAAATATAACTTGGAAATGGTGGACATACAAATGTCTCAGGGGAATATGGTCTCCACTCTTCACCGTTCATTTCGATCATTCCTTTTCCGGGCCCGCCCCATCCTTTTATTTTTTTGCCCTTGTACATTTCATGAACCAATGCATAGGGTCGTGCAAAATCATAGGTCATTTTGGTATCCCAGCAAGCAATAAATGCATCCATTGCTGTAGCTGTTACTAAAAAATACATCTTGATGTCGTCATCAATTGTATGTTTATCTCTTACTGATACATCCTGTGCAAAGATCAACCAATGGCCAGCCTGTTGAACTGATTTTGGTCCATCACGCATAAATTCAACAAGAGCTTTTTGTTCATTTGCTAAGTTAGCCTGCAGGTCTATTACTTCTTTTACTTCTTTTTTCAATTGTGCTGAGCCAATTGCCGGCGGAGGCGGTGGTCTGAATTCACTGGCTGAGTCAAGTAAAAGCGTTTTTGTTTTGTGCCAATAAGGGGTTAAACACGATGGACAAAACTTTCCTCCCTTACCGTCAGAAAAATATTTTGGCTGCCATCGTGCAAGGTCGTTTAGAGTATCTGCAGTATTAGCAGGTTTATAGCCTGTATAATCAGAATAAGAAATACCTGAACCATTCATTGAACCGTCCTGGTTGGAGCCATCATTCATTCTTGCTTCAAAAACCGACCTGGCTGCAATGTTCCCTATTCCTTCCGGTGTAGATGGATCCAAAGAATTATTGGAAGGATCAAAACCAAACTCTATCATTTTATTTGTCAGCATCACCGAATCATGAGCATAATATTCCATCAATGCCCTGTATGCAGCATAACTTACTGCGATCTCTTTATTTCTTATTGTTCTTTTTTCCGGCGCCACCCTTTCTACATTTTTTAAATAAACCGGCGAAGCAGTTTCATCAAATCTCGACCATGCATCATATACCGAGGTCCACACTAACGCCAGCATTCGTGATGTAACGGTTGGTCTTGGTTTGAAAAGATCAGTATTATCCGCAGTTGCATCTAAAGAAATCTTGCCCCATTTATAAACTATATTATCTGCACCCTTTGGTTTGCTTCGAGAAGTTTCAGACTGGCAACCTGTAAAAAATAAATAAAAGAAAATATAGAAGCCACACAATTTCATAAGCGGGAACTTAAAATCAAAACCGGGAACAAGATATAACTCATCCCCGGTTTGAATGAAAAGAAAAACTGCGTCAAAAATCTAATAACCGGGATTCTGTGGATATTTTGGTCCGGTTGTGACCAGGTTTATCTGGCTTTGCGGTATAGGTCTTAAATAATCTCTTGATGGATTGAATGCTGCAATTGGATTATATGCTGCCAATCTTGTCTGTAATGTTTTTGTACGAACAAGATCATACCACCGCATCCATTCACCAAACAATTCCCTTGTACGTTCAGTCATAATGAAATCAATGTTGATGTCTGCAGCTGTGATCTGGTTTGCAGTAGCCGCTGCCGAATTCTGGGCAGAAGTATTGGTTGGTCTGTAAGCAGCACGGGTACGCAATGCATTGATCATAGTTACAGCGTTTGCTGTATTGCCTGCTTTAAAGGCTGCTTCGGCCGCGATAAGATAAGTTTCTGCAAAACGCATTAAAATAAATGGTCTGTCAGATGCATCGTTTGTATGTAATCTTGTTACATCATCATGCTTTTTCATCGGAGGAAAAAAGTTTACATCATACTGGCTCGGCAATACCAACACAGATTTTGATGCTCTTCTGTCAGCTTCAGTAATTGTATTGGATCCCCACAATTTTATAGCAGTATCGACACCTTTTACCCAGGTATATTCTGTTAACGCACTCGTAGGATCGGCCGGGTTTGAACCCCTTGTTACTTTTATTGTGATAGGTGTTTGAGCAGAAAGAGGACCTGGTCTGTTGAATAACCAAAATGTCTGGAATGTATTATCATAACGTGAATCATTAGTTCTTTCAGCAAATGCAGTATTTAACGTATAGTTCGAAGGACGAACACGGCCAAATGGACGACCATATTGAATATCTCTATCAACCGGATTTGCTGACACGGCTGGTGCACCAGTGATACCATTATTTATGTTTGTATTGAATATTGGATAGTTTGGTCTTTGGTAAAAAAGAGAGCCATTAAATTTACCTCCGGGGTTACCAGTTCCAAAGCCAGTTGTTTCTGATCCTTTAGGATCAGCATTTCTATCAACAACCCAAAGAATTTCTTTGCCATATTCATTTCCTTCTTTAAACACATCATTAAAATTCTGCTCTAGGTCTAATGAACCGCTCCCATTACCATATTGTGATTTATTAGTAATAAGATCAAGAGCCTGGTTATACGCATCTGTAAAATCTGTTGGTTTTGCTGCGGAAGACCATCCTCTTGTCAACAGCACTTTTGCAAGTAAATGTTTAGCTACACCTTTCGCTGCACGGCCCGGTGTAGGGCTTGCTTTGAATGGCAATTCAGCGATCGCCTCAGTAAGATCTTTAACGATCTGATCGTAAACTGCTGCAATGGGGTCACGTTTAGCTGCTGTAGTTGGACTTGAAGCAAAGGTTGTACTTAAACTTACATCTCCAAAAGTGGTGACAAGCATAAAATAAAAATATCCACGAAGGAATTTTGCTTCACCAGATAATCTTGTCTTATCTGCAGCCGGCAAATTTACCGTGGGGAGATTTTCTAATACACCATTACAGCTGTTAATTGAACGATATGACCAATCCCAAATAGATTGAATATTTCCATCACCCGTTTGTATTGTATAAGTAGCAAATTGAGGACTACCGGTTCCAAACCCTGTCAGATGCTCATCTGTACCAAGCATAGTGTTATAGCACATACCCTCCTGGCAATACCAGTTACGAATATTTGAATAAGCTCCGATGACCGCTGCATCAAGACCACCCGGGGTCGAAAAGTAATCAGGCAGTATATTCGATCTGTTCGTTTCTTCTAAAACTTTGCTGCAACTTGTTGTAAACAGCACTGAGCTGAGCAAGGCAAACAATGTTATTTTAAAGAAATTTTTCATATTAGGTGATTTATATATTTTAAAATTTCAAATTAAGACCAAAAAGGAATTCTCTTGTTGGTGGTGTTGTTATATGGAGAGTGATCGCTCTGTTGGGAGCGGCATTAGAACTTCCTCCTTGTGGTGTTAATACAGCGGGGTTACCAATGTTAGCAGTTCCTGTTCCTTCCGGATCTATTGCATAACCATCCCGAACCATTGGGGAATAAACAATAAAAGGATTTGTTACTGTAGCAAATACTCTGCACGATGATATGCCTGCTCTTGTTAAGAATTTTGATGGGATCTGGTATCCAATATTGATACTTCTGACTTTGATAAATGTTGCATCATAATATCCCAATGTTGATGCATAATTGTCATTGAGAGCTTGTCCTTCCGGATGAGGAAATGCATTTGTAGGATTTGTTTTTGTCCAGTAATCAACTTTCCATTGATTGCCCCTGGCTTGTCCAAAAAATGCATAACCACCAGTACCACCATTGTTAGATTGAAAATATGTAGCAACAGCAGTACCACCCCATCTTGCGAACGCTACAACTGATAAGTCAAAGCCTTTATAGGTAAACCTGTTTGTAAAACCGGCCACCCATTTAGGTTCGAAGGTTCCTACAACCTGCATATCGTTTGCATCAATCTTCATGTCATTATTTTTATCTTCAACTCTTATGCGGCCTACAGCTTGCGGTGCGCCGTATTGAGCAGCAAGTGCTGCATCTTTTTCCTGCCATATACCTATTTTCTTAAAATCATAAATTACAGTAAGCGGCTGACCTACAAACCAACCATTTCCTATATCCTGGGTTTTTCCTGGTTCTTCCAATGCTGTGATCTCTTCACGATTCATACTCCAGTTGGCGTCAATCACCCACTTGAATCCGCTTTTAGTATCGATCGGCACGGCGCTTAAAACTATTTCCACACCATGGCTCTTGGTAGATGCTGCATTTGTAACGATCGCATCGGCCCCGTTACTTAATGGTAAGGATTTGCGAACAAGAATATTTTCGGTCGTAGCTTTATAAATATCTATTGAACCAGAAAGCCTGTTCCTAAAGAAACCAAAGTCAACACCAAAGTTGGTGGTAGTTGTTGTCTCCCATTTCAAACCTGGATTTGGTAATACACTTACATAAAATCCTGTTACAGTTGAGCCTCCAAAATTGTAATTGTTACTAGCAAGGTTTCCTAAAGTTGCATAAGGTGCAACTGCCTGGTTTGCTGATTTACCCCAGCCGGCTCTAACTCTTAAATTAGATAACCATGAAATGCCTTTTAAGAATGATTCTTCGCTGGCATTCCAGCTTGCAGCTAATGCCGGATAATCTGTCCATTTATTTTCTTCTGATAAACGTGAAGATGCATCGCGACGATAAGTAGCAGTTAAATTATATTTTTCATTGAATGTATAATTCAATCTTGCCATGTAAGAGATCAATCCTGATTTTGAATAATTATTTCCAGCAGCACTTGCTGTTATTGTACTCGCATATTGCGCCGCATTTGTGTTTTGAACATAATCTGCAGGAATACCTGTACCGCTGAAGCTTGTATTTGTTGATTCACCTTCCTGCACTTCAAATAATCCTGTAAGATTTATCCTGTGTTTATCAGCAATTTTTTTATCGTAAGTAACCTGGTGGTAAATATCGTAGTTCCATGCTTCGCCATCACTTACCGAAGCAGTATTAGAAAGATATGGAGTACTTGATACGCCGGTAAGAATTGTATTGGCACCACGATAAGTATCATAATTTTCAGTTCTGAAATCCGCCATAGCAT
>VBAS01000249.1:5387-16166 GCA_005882975.1 Bacteroidota bacterium
CTTCTTCTCCTGTCAAGAACAGCATCCTCGTTTGTTAATGTAAGAGGGTTTAATCTTACACCAACATCCTGGTGCCCTACCATTGGTTGAATGTTCACAGATCCATCTGCATTATATATATTAACAAGTGGGCTTAATGATAATGTATTGAACATTGGATTTACGCCATCACCATTTGTATAGCTCAGGGTATTCATTGTATTCAACCCGATCTTCACTCTCTTACCGATCTTTTGTTCGATCGTTGCCCTTAGCGAAACACGGGAGAAGTCCACAAGAGGAATAATGCCTTCCTGGCTTAAATAACTAATACCAAGTCCATATTGTGTTTGATCAGTACCACCAGATAAGTTCAGATCATGGTTTTGAACAAAACCTTTTCTGTAAAGCGTACTTTGCCAATCAGTGTTTGTGCCGGCAGCTTTTCCATCAAGTTCTGCTTGTGTAAACTGGGCCGGCGCTGTTGCACTTGAAGCGCCATATCTTGCCTCAGATTTAAAAGCATAAAATTCGCTTCCATTAAACATAGGAAACTCATCCATTATTTCACTCCATCCCATTGAAACATTATAACCAACAACTGGCTTACCTACTCTTCCTTTTTTTGTTGTAATAATAATTACTCCGTTTGAACCTTGTGAACCATAGATGGCAGTGGCTGATGCATCTTTTAAAATGTCAACGTTTGCAATGTCATCAACGTTCAGATCATTAAAACTTCCAAAATATGGAAAGCCGTCAACTACTAATAAAGGATCATTGCTGCCTGTCAAACTTCTGTTACCCCTGATCCTGATCTGGGCACCAGACCCTGGTCTTACACCAGTCCGGGCTATATCAACACCTGCGGCTCTTCCTTGTAAAGCCATTGCAATATTTATTGCAGGAACTTCATCCAATGTTTTTTCATTTACAGAAACAACAGATCCTGTTATATCTTTCCTACGCTGGGTAATACCATAACCAGTAACAATTACCTCACCCAGGGTTTTTTCAGTCGAAACCAATCGTACCGTTATATCTGTTTGGTTATTTACTTTAACCTCCTGCGTAGCAAAATCAAGTGCAGAGATTACAAGAGTTGCATTTGAAGCAGCAGAGATCTGAAATTCTCCAAGATCATTACTTGCAACACCAGAACCGCTTCCTTTAACAGCGATAGAAGCCCGGGAAACAGGTTGTCCGTCTTCTTTTAAAACTTTTCCACGAACAGTAATATTCTGTGCAAAAGTGTTTGTGGAGAGCAGCAACATGGAGAATAACGATAATGTCGCTACCATCAAAAACCGCTTGTTCAGCAGCAATGAGTTTTTCAAAATGGCAGTTTTTTTCATAATGTTTATTTTGGCAGTTGAATACTTGGGACTCCGTTTTTAATTATTAAATAATTATAAATAACAGGTAGAGAAGAATAAGTGTTTCTATTGGGGAAAAGGAAGGCTAAAGAAAAATTTTGAACCGAAAATTTTGAACCGCTGCAAGTAAAGCAGAAACTAAGGAGAAAATTTGAAAATTGATTTCAATTTTTTTCATACAGCAGCCAGTCGTAAATGGTTTCTTTAATAGTGATGCAGTAAGCATATCTGCACCTTCACATGACGAATATAGGAGTTTTTTTAAAAATTGCAACCGATTGCAATTTTTTTTTCGAAAAATGCTACTTTTATTTGTACAAGCACATCCCAACATGTCTGAGCAAAAAGAAATAACGATCTATGATATTGCTAAATATCTGAATATTTCAGCTACTACTGTTAGTCGTGGCTTGAAAAATCATTCAACAATTAATAAGAACACAAGAAAAAAAATAGCGGATGCAGCAAAAGAATTAGGTTATCGCTCAAACACGTTTGCAAGTAGCCTTCGGAGTAATCGAACTCATACTATCGGTGTAATAGTTCCGCGTCTTAATAGTAATTTTATGTCTTCTGTGTTGGCCGGGATGGAAGATGTTGCTAGCCGTGAAAATTATAATCTCATTATCACACAATCGCTTGAAAAAAGAGAAAAGGAAAAGGCGAATGCACATACCATGTATAATAAAAGAGTGGATGGATTGTTGATCTCCCTGGCTTATGACACAGAAAATATTTCGCATTTACAACCGTTTTTCGCTAAAAAAATCCCTGTTGTTTTTTTTGATAGAACCTTCAATCACAGTGAAAGCACAAGTGTATTAATTGATAACTTCCAGGCGGCTTATGATGTTACCAAACACTTGATGGAGCAGGGTTGCAGGCGGATCATGCATCTTGGTGGTAATATGTTACGCGACGTGTATTCAGAAAGATTAAAAGGATATAAAAAAGCGCTGCAGGATAATAAGATTCCTTATGATGAAAAGCTTATATACATAAGTAATCTTACAGAAGAAGCGGGAACAGAAGCAGCGAAGTATATTTTAGCGATGAAGAAGACCCAGCGACCAGATGCGGTTTTTAGCGCTAATGATACGGCAGCTGTTCATTGCATGATACATCTTAAAATGGCTGGTATTCTTATTCCAGCAGATATAGCTTTTGCGGGTTTTAATAATGACCCTATAAGTAAAGTTGTTGAACCCAATTTAACAACCATAAACTATTCAGGGTATCATGTTGGTGAGGTCGCCGTCATGAACCTGATCAATCATCTCAATGGTTTTAACAGTGCAAAGACAACTAACACGATCGTTTTAAGAGCTGATCTTGTTGTGCGTGAATCATCCTTAAAAAACAAATCTTCATAATTCTTTATTATTTGATTTTTTTAGCGACTTTTATGCAACCGATTGCAACATGAAGCCAAAAAAAGAAGTTACTATCTATGATATCGCACTCAAGCTGGATCTTTCCTCGGCTACTGTAAGCCGTGCTTTAAAGAATCATCCCGCCATCAATAAGAATACAAAGAAAAAAATACAGGATGCAGCAAAAGAACTCGGCTACCGCCATAATACATTTGCCAGTAATCTTCGTAAACAAAAAACAAATACTATCGGCGTTATCGTTCATGAGCTGAACAGTAACTTCATTACGTCAGTTTTAGCTGGTATCGAAAAAATAACTACTGAGGCCGGATACGATCTTATTATAGCTCACTCTTCGGAAAGTTTTGAGAAAGAATCTGCCAATGCATTAAACCTTTTTCATAAAAGAGTGGATGGGCTTATCGCCTCATTGGCATTTGATACGCAAGGTCTCGATCATTACAAATCTTTTTCCGACAGATCTATCCCTGTAATATTTTTTGATCGTGTTGAAGAAAATAGCGATAGCACAAAGGTGATCATTGACAATTATAAATGCGGATACCAGGCAACAAAACATCTTATTGACCAGGGATGCAAAAGGATCGTGCTTGTTACAGCTAGTTTGAAACGAAATGTATATGCCCAGCGTCACAAAGGCTATACAGATGCATTATTTGATAATAATATCCCCTTTAATGAAAACTATGTATTGATAAAGGATCTTAGTGAACAATGTGGTATTGAAGCAGCGTTGGAAATTTTGAAAATGAAACCCCTACCCGATGGCGCTTTTATCACCAATGATTTTTCTGCTGCTGTCTGTATGCAAACTTTAAAAGAGCATGGGATCAATATTCCGGAAGACCACAATTAACCACAATAGATTATCCCGGCATCGATATGGGAGAGATCGCTGCCCGTAATTTGATCAATCATTTAAAAGGGATCTCTAATATTAATCATACTCAAACAATAGTTATTCGCTCAGAGCTGGTTATCAGAAAATCATCTCTGAAAAAGAAAACCACAACCGAAGGTTTATGAGAATTCTTCTTCTCGCCATAATCACATTTGTCTTTTCTTCTCTTAAAGCTGAAGATGGATATGAGCTATGGTTAAGATATAAACCTGTTGAAAATAAAAACCTTCTCACTTCCTACCGCTCTTTTCTGAAAGAAATAAATATTTATGGCAAGTCAGAAACAATGCAGATCATTAAAGATGAATTAAAGAAGGCTTCTTTGGGAATGCTTGGGCAGACTCCGGTATTTAAATCAACGACTCAAAAGACATTCGGTTTGATAATCGGAAGTCCTAAAAAAACAGAGAATTCAAATTTTGGACAAGAAGGTTTTGCTATTAATTCAGGCACAATAGATGGCAAAGCTATTATATATATTTATGCTAATACAGATATCGGGTTGCTTTACGGGGTATTCCATTTGATACGATTAATGCAGACAGGACAACAAATCGCTATGTTGAATATTATTTCAACCCCCAAAATAAAATTACGCATACTTGATCATTGGGATAATCTTAACCGAACTGTTGAAAGAGGGTATGCAGGATTTTCTATCTGGGATTGGCATAAGCTTCCTGATTATATTGATAAGAGATATATTGATTATGCAAGGGCAAATGCATCCATTGGAATTAACAGCACTGTATTGACAAATGTAAATGCAAATGCTGTTGTTCTTACAAAACCATATTTGGAAAAAGTAAAAGCATTGGCTGACCTGTTTCGGCCTTATGGAATAAAAGTGTATCTCACGGCACGATTCAGTGCCCCTATCGAGTTAGGAAAATTAAAAACTGCTGATCCATTAAATGATACAGTGCAATTATGGTGGAAACAAAAGATAAAAGAAGTTTATGAGTTGATCCCTGACTTCGGTGGATTTCTTGTTAAAGCAAACTCTGAAGGACAGCCCGGGCCCCAGGACTATAACAGAACACATGCCGATGGCGCTAACATGCTTGCCGATGCAGTTGCACCTTTTAATGGAATTATAATGTGGCGGGCATTTGTGTATAGTTCCTCTTCTAATGACAGGTTCAAACAAGCTTATGAAGAATTTAAACCATTAGATGGAAAGTTTAGAAAAAATGTTTTGCTGCAGGTGAAGAATGGACCAATAGATTTTCAACCACGGGAACCTTTCTCTCCTCTCTTTGGCGCCATGCCGCAAACACCTTTAATGATGGAATTTCAATTAACACAAGAATACCTTGGACAAGGAACCCATTTGGTTTTTGAAGCACCATTATTCAAAGAAGTTTTAAATGCTGACACATATTCAAAAGGAAAAGGTTCAACTGTAACAAAAGTGATCGATGGGTCTTTAAATAATTTTTCATTAAGCGGAATAGCCGGTGTAAGCAATATTGGCAATGATATAAATTGGTGCAGCCATCCTTTTGCACAGGCAAACTGGTATGCTTTAGGAAGATTGTGCTGGGATATTAACCTCTCTTCTGCACAAATTGCTGATGAATGGATCAGGCAAACATTTTCGAATGATCCATCGTTTGTAGAACCTGTAAAAAAAATAATGCTGCAGTCACGGGAGACATTAGTTAATTACATGACACCACTTGGATTAACACATATTATGTATAATGGTCATCATTATGGTCCTATGCCATGGGGAAATACACTAAATCGTCCTGACTGGAATCCCGTCTATTATCACAAAGCAGATGCATCCGGTATTGGATTTGACAGAACATCCAATGGAACAAATGCATTAGCACAATATGCTGTTGAAGTACAAAATGAATTCAGTGATATTAATAAATGTCCCGATGAATTTTTATTGTGGTTTCACCATGCATCGTGGGATCATAAAATGCATTCAGGAAGAACATTATGGGATGAACTCTGCAATAAATACAATTCCGGAGTTGATTCAGTAAGATCTTTCATTAAACAATGGGATAGTTTAAAAAAATACATTGACGAAGACAGGCTTACACAAGTCGATCAATTATTGAACATCCAATTGAAGGAGGCGATATGGTGGCGAAATGCTTGTTTGCTTTATTTTCAAACATTCAGCAAAATGCCAATTCCCACTCAATACGAAAAGCCAGATAAAACATTGGAATATTATCAAAACATCAGAATTTTATACGCACCGGGAAATTAAAAAAAATAAAAACCATGACAACGCAAGCAAAAAGAGTGGCTATTGTTACAGGTGGCGGATCTGGAATCGGATTAGCAATCGCAGAAAAGTTTACGCAGGCGGGCATTGAAACAATTATTGTCGGTCGTGATGCAAACAAATTAAAAAATGCGAAAGAAAAACTGGGTGAACATTGTTACCCGATGACTTGCGATCTAAGTGATCTCAAATCTATTCCCTCTTTTATTGATGATGTGATAAAAAAATTTGGACAAATAGATATCCTGGTAAATAATGCCGGTATCAATATGAAAAAAGAATTCCAGGATGTTACCGACGAAGATTTTCAAAAGGTGATCACTACAAATCTTACAGCAGTATTTGCAATAAGTCGTGAAGTTGTCAAACAGATGCTGACGCAAAAAAGTGGTTCTATTATTAATATAAGTTCAATGGCAGCGCAATATGGTTTGCCAAAAGTAATTGCATACAGCGCAAGCAAAACCGCTATTGATGGAATGACAAGAGCGATGGCTGTTGAATTATCGCCAAAAGGAATTCGGGTGAATGCAATTGCACCGGGCTTTATTATCACAGAGATGACAGATAAGGCGCTGAACAGTGATCCCGAACGTAAAGCCAAAGTTTTCAATCGTACACCTATGGGCTATATGGGACAGACATCTGACATTGGTGATGCCGCATTGTTTTTAGCGGGTGATGCTGCAAAATATATTACGGGTGTCGTGTTACCAGTTGATGGTGGTAATAGTATTGGATTTTAATTTTTTTTTTTGACAGACTGCATCGCTTCGATTGAACTTCTGTTGCGACGCTCCTTTCAACTTCAATATCCTTGATCGATCAATTTAGTTTTTTCAATTTCTTTTATAAAGAAGCCAGAAAAACGTGTGCACCGCCGGAAACACGAATTATCAAATAGCAAAAAGAATTGGTATGAAAAGAATTCCTTTGATTTGGGTAACTGCTGTTTCAATATCTGTTATTTTATTTTCCTGCAGCAGCAGTAAGAAAGTAACAGGATCTGGCGCAACTACATTAAGGGACGCATATAAAAATGATTTCCTGATTGGCACTGCTCTTAATTCCCAGCAGATAGAAGAAAAAGATTCTAATGCTGCCAAACTGGTTCCCGAGCAGTTTAGCGCTGCAACACCTGAAAACATAATGAAGGCTGAGATCATTCATCCGCAATGGGGAAATTACAATTTTGACCTCGCCGATAAAATGATTGCCTATGGGAAGAAGCATAATATTCTTATCAACGGCCATACACTTATCTGGCATAGCCAACTGCCAGCATATGCAAGAAATATAAAAGATGTTGATTCATTTAAAACTTTTTTTAAAGACCATATTACTACGATCGCCAGCCGATATAATGGAAAAATTTATTCCTGGGATGTTGTGAACGAAGCATTAAATGAAGATGGTACTATGCGTAAATCAATTTTCCTTGACAAACTGGGAGATGATTTTGTAACCGAAGCATTCCGGCTTGCACAAAAAGCGGCGCCGAACACAAACCTCTATTATAATGATTACAATATTGAACAACCGAAGAAAAGAGCCGGGGCAATTGCGTTAATAAAAAAAATACAGGCAGCGGGTGTTCGTATTGATGGCGTTGGTATTCAGGGACACTGGCATTTGAATAAGATACCATTAAA
Organism: Bacteroidota bacterium; assembly: GCA_005882975.1. Lineage (GTDB taxonomy): Bacteria > Bacteroidota > Bacteroidia > Chitinophagales > Chitinophagaceae > VBAS01. The sequence goes on from VBAS01000249.1 coordinate 12,944, forward strand.
AGAAATTGAAGAAAGCATCCAGGAATTTTCAGCATTGGGAATAAAAGTAATGTTCACTGAACTGGATATTGAAGTACTGAAACGCGACTTCCAGGGTGCAGATGTGAGTCAAAGGGTTGCTTCAAATCCGGAACTAAATCCTTACGTCAACGGTTTGCCGGATAGCGTACAACTACAACTGGCAAATGATTACGAAAATTTATTCAAACTATTCATTAATTATAAAGACAAAATTGATCGTGTAACTTTCTGGGGAGTAAGTGACGGTCAAAGCTGGCTGAATGGTTGGCCTGTAAGAGGAAGAACAAATTATCCTTTGTTGTTTGACAGGCAATACAAGCCCAAACCTGCATACTATAAAGTGCTTGAATTAAAAACAAAAAAGAATGCAGAACAACAGAAACCTTTCTGATAATTTTAAAACCACAACATGACAACTGCTTCACAGAAACTATCCGTATTTGAAAAGATTGGCTACAGTTTAGGCGACCTTGCTGCTAACCTGGTGTTTCAAACGCTGGTCACCTATCTCGCTTATTTTTATACTGACATTTATGGGGGTTAAAAGCTAATGATGCTTCTGCAATTATCCTAACAGTAGGTCTTATTGCAGCATTTGGATTTAACCCGATCATCGGTGCTATTGCTGACAGAACAGTATCCCGCTGGGGTAAATTCAGGCCCTGGATATTATGGACAGCAGTTCCACTTGGTGTCATTGCAATGCTTGCATTCAGCACGCCTGATTTTTCATACAAAGGCAAATTGATCTACGCTGCAGTAACCTATACTCTGTTATTATTATTATATGCAGCCAATAATCTTCCATATTCTGCTTTAAGCGGCGTGATCACCGGAGATATGAAAGAACGGAACAGTATGTCTTCTTATCGTTTTGTAGCCGTCATGTTTGCACAATTTTTTGTACAGGTGTTTATGCTGCCTATTATTGAATCGGCCGGCGGTGGAGACAAAGCAGTAGGTATTGAAAAAGTAATGACATGGCTGGCAATAATTGGAACTATCATGCTCCTCATCACTTTTCTTACTACAAAGGAACGTATTGTTCCAAAGCCTGAACAAAAATCAAGTTTAAAGGAAGATCTTGGTGATCTGTTTAAAAACAGGCCATGGGTGATCATGCTTGTATTGACAACCCTGGTTTTTATTACACTAGCAATGAAGGGTGGTTCTTATGTTTATTATTTTAAGAACTATGTTGACAAAGAAAGCCTGACAAGTTTTATACGGCCAATATTAAACGCTCTTTCAAACGTTGGTATAAATTTTTTTGGTGAAGACCCTGTGTCTGCTGGTTTTGGATTGTTTAATGCAGGCGGAATTATTTTTATGATCGTCGGTATTACATTGTCAAAAAAATTTGCGGATAAATATGGCAAGAGAGATGTGTTTGGCGTAAACTTATTCCTTTCCACATTATTCATACTCTTTTTCTATTTCTTCCCGGCAAAATCTGTTGGGCTGATGTTTGCCTCGCAAATATTACATGGCTTCTTTTATGGTCTTACAATTCCATTACTATGGGCAATGATCGCAGACGTAGCAGATTTCAGTGAATGGAAAAATAACCGGCGGGCAACGGCCATAATATTTTCTGCAATGATGGTGGGATTAAAGGGTGGCTTAAGCATCGGCAGTGCGTTATTGACATGGATATTGGGACTCTTCAATTATGTGCCGAATAGTGATGCGGTTCAATCGGCGACAACAATAGAGGGAATAAAATTGCTGGTAAGCGTTTTTCCGGCGATACCATTTTTAATTGGTGCAGGACTGTTGTTCTTTTATCGGATAAATAAAAAAATGGAAACACAGATTGAGACTGATCTAAAACAAAGACGAGCCGCATAATTAATTTACTTATAATCTAAATATTATAAGATGCCGGAAGATCCAATCGACCATATTGACTTTGATGATTTGAACCAGAAAGCTATTTCTAAGCCAGTAGTTTCACATATATACACAGCTGATCCATCTGCTCATGTTTTTAATGGCACAATTTATATCTATCCTTCACATGACATAGAAAATGATATTCCTTTCGATGACCTGGGGAGTCATTTTGCAATGGAAGATTATCATATTTTATCAATGAACTCACCGTTGGATAAAACAGCTACGGATCATGGTGTAGCATTACATGTAAAAGATGTTCCATGGGCTGACAAACAAATGTGGGCACCTGATGCAACAGAGAAAGAAGGAACCTATTATTTATTTTTTCCTGCAAAAGATCATGATGGAATATTTCGCATTGGTGTGGCGACAAGTTCGTCACCAGTGGGCCCTTTCACACCACAACCAACACCAATTAAAAAAAGTTTTTCAATTGACCCTGCTGTATTCAAAGATGATGATGGATCGTATTACATGTATTTCGGCGGAATTTGGGGAGGTCAATTACAACGTTGGAGTACCGGGTCCTTTAAAGCAGAAGGGGATGGCCCGCTTTTTCATTTACCAGGCGATAATGAAAATGCATTATGTGGAAAAGTTGCAAGATTGACAAGTGACTTGCTGGAGTTTGCTGAAGATGCTAAAGATGTTGTGATACTTGACGAAAAGGGCAAGCCTCTCCTTGCTGGTGATAATGAGAGAAGATTTTTTGAGGCATCGTGGATGCACAAGTATAAAGACAAATATTATTTTTCTTATTGTTATGCAATTGGGGACAATCCGTACGGGCCATTCAGCTATGCAGGAAGGATTTTAAACCCTGTAGTTGGCTGGACCTCGCATCATTCAATTGTTGAGTTCAACGGTAAATGGTATTTGTTCTATCATGACAGCAGTTTATCAAAAGGAGTCACTCATTTAAGATCGGTAAAAGTAGCCGAGCTGATACATGATGCGAATGGAAAAATAAAAACTATTGATCCCTATAAATAAGATATTATTTATGAGAAGAATTTTCTTATTGGTTCTGTTAGTGATCTCGTACAGTGTTTATGCACAGGATTACAGATCATTTCCAATGTGGGATCCTTCATTACCAATAGAAACGAGAGTAAACGATGTAGTAAGCCGCTTGACACTGGAAGAAAAAGTAAAACAGATGCTTAATGCAACACCAGCTGTTCCACGACTGGGGATACCTGCATACGACTGGTGGAATGAAACATTGCATGGCGTAGCAAGAACACCATTTAAAGTAACATCCTATCCCCAGGCAATTGCAATGGCTGCAACATGGGATACG
>VBAS01000249.1:16273-17779 GCA_005882975.1 Bacteroidota bacterium
TTAGGATTGACATACTGGACACCAAACATCAACATCTTTCGTGATCCCCGCTGGGGTCGTGGCCAGGAAACCTATGGCGAAGATCCTTTCTTAACAGCAATGATGGCCCATGCATTTGTTCACGGTTTGCAAGGCGATGATCCAAAATATTTAAAAGCAGCAGCATGTGCCAAACACTTTGCCGTGCATAGTGGTCCGGAACCATCAAGGCATATTGATAATTTTAATCCCACTACTTATGATCTGTGGGATACCTATTTACCGGCGTTCAGAGAATTGGTTACAAAAGCCAATGTTGCCGGTGTAATGTGTGCATACAATGCAGTGAATACCCAACCTTGTTGTGCAAATGATCTTTTGATGAATGATATTTTGCGCGAGCAATGGAAGTTTACCGGTTATGTTACCAGTGACTGCTGGGCGATCGATGATTTTTTTAAATATCATAAAACGCACAAGGATTCTGTAACAGCTGCTATAGATGGTGTTGTTCATGGTACCGATATCGAATGCGGCACTTCAGTATATTATACATTGTACAATGGTGTGAAAAGTGGTTTGATAAAAGAAGAACAACTTGATGTTTCATTGAGAAGATTATTTATGATCCGTTATCGCCTGGGAATGTTTGATCCGGTATCAATGGTAAAATATGCACAAACACCATCATCTTCTTTGGAAGCACAGGAACATAAAGCTCTTGCTTTAAAGATGGCGCAACAATCAATTGTATTATTAAAGAACGATAAGAATTTATTGCCACTGAGTAAAAAAATAAAAAAGATCGCGGTAGTTGGTCCAAATGCAGATAACACTATTGCTGTTCTTGGAAATTATAATGGAGTTCCTTCTGAAATTGTTACTGCATTAAAAGGAATAAAAGATAAACTCGGAAAAGATGTGGAAGTAATATATGAAAAGGCATTAAACTTTACCAATGATACATTATTGGTTTACGAAGATGTAAGCAAACAATATGCAATTGGAGAAGGTACACCCGGTTTCAGGGCTGAATATTATAATAACACGGAACTAAAAGGTGAACCGATTATACAAACAGAAAGTAATCTTGATCATTTCTGGCAGGAAGGTCAAGCGGTAGCTGGTGATATTAAGGCTAATAATTTTTCTGCACGTTATACTTCTTATTACACGTCAGACAAGGACGGTGAGATAACTTTTGAAATAGAAGGTGACGATGGGTATAAATTTTTTATCGATGATAAGGAGATATATAATTCATGGTTACGTAACCGTTGGGGAGCAAGGCAATATCGTCAGAAAATAGAAAAAGGTCACCAATATAAAATAGTAGTGGAATACTGGCAGGGAGAAGGCAAAGCTAATATAAGGTTGCGTGCAGGAAATTTTGAACGCTTTGATATGAATGCATTTCTAAAACGTATCAAAGATGTTGATGCAATTATATATGTAGGCGGAATTTCTCCACAACTTGAAGGTGAAGAAATGCGAGTTGATTTTCCTGGTTTTAAAGGCGGCGACAGA
>VBAS01000249.1:17857-28148 GCA_005882975.1 Bacteroidota bacterium
ATGAAAGCATTGAAGTCAACTGGCAAACCTATTGTATTTGTAATGATGACGGGAAGTGCTATTGCTATTCCCTGGGAGAATGAGAACATTCCTGCTATCATTAATGCATGGTACGGCGGACAAAGTGCTGGCACCGCAATCGCAGATGTTTTGTTCGGCGATTATGATCCCGCAGGAAGATTGCCGGTTACTTTTTATAAGAGTGACAACGATCTGCCGGACTTTAGCGACTACTCTATGAGTAATAGGACTTATCGTTATTTCAAAGGCGAACCACTTTATCCCTTTGGATATGGCTTGAGTTATACTACTTTTAAATATGATCAATTAAAAACCCCTGCAACAGTTACAAAGAACAGAAACCTTAGTGTTAGTGTAAGAGTAACTAATACAGGTAAAATGGATGGTGAAGAAGTAGTGCAGTTGTATTTGCAACATCAAAATCTTGCTGGGAAAGCGCCGCTCCAGGCATTAAAGGGCTTTCAAAGAATAACTTTAAAGGAAGGCGAAAGCAAGATGATAAATTTCGAATTAACGCCGGAACAATTGTCATTAGTTAATGAAACAGGGACGACATATCAGCCAGCTGGAAAAATTTTGATAAGCGTTGGTGGTGGTCAGCCAGGAATAAAAAATAAAACAACAAGCAATGTTGTAAATTCAATCATTACTATATTATAAAATTGCGTATGAAAAAAATATTTGTTTTAACCAGTATGCTGATCGCAAATTTTCTTTTTGCCCAAAACACTATTGTTTTGAATGCCGATAAAGGCAAAGACATAATCAACAAAAATATTTACGGGCATTTTGCTGAACATTTGGGTCATTGTATTTACGGTGGATTTTATGTTGGCGATAGTAATACAACCATTCCGAATAAAAATGGTATAAGGCTCGATGTTGTCGATGCATTGAAAAAATTAAAAATACCAGTGCTTCGTTGGCCGGGTGGATGTTTTGCTGATACTTATCATTGGAAAGATGGTATTGGTCCGAAAAAAGAAAGACCATCCATGCTGAACGTATGGTGGGGGAATGTAAAAGAGGATAACAGCTTTGGCACCAATGAATTTTTAAACATGTGTGAAATGCTTGGTGCAGAACCTTACCTCAGTGGAAATGTTGGAAGCGGCACACCACAGGAATTAAGTGATTGGGTAAAATATACTATTCATCCTAATGGAAGCAGCCCGATGCCGGATTTGCGTTTGAAAAATGGACGTCCCAATCCATGGCATGTAAAATACTGGGGCATTGGTAATGAAGCATGGGGTTGTGGTGGAAATATGAAACCTGAATATTATGCAAACATCTATCGTCAGTATGTCACTTTCATGACCAATGGTGATCCTAAAGAGCGGATATTCCGGATAGCATCAGGTGCAAGTGATGCAGATTATAACTGGACAGAAGTTTTAATGCGGGATATTCCCTTAAACATGCTTGATGCTGTAGGTGTTCATCATTATTCTGTAATTGACTGGAATAAAAAAGGATCGGCTACCACATTTTCAGAAGAAGAATATTATTCAACTATGCAAAAGGCTTTGCAAATGGAAGAACTAGTCACCAGACACAGCGGCGTCATGGATAAGTATGATCCTGCAAAAAGAGTAGCGATGGTGGTAGATGAATGGGGAGGATGGTATGATGTTGAACCCGGCACAAATGGTGCTTTCCTCTTTCAGCAAAACACAATGCGGGATGCAATGATTGCAGGCACTACGCTTAATATTTTTAATAATCATTGTGAAAGGGTGAAAATGGCAAACCTTGCACAGATCATTAATGTTTTGCAGGCGGTAATTCTCACCAGGGAAGAAAAAATAATTTTAACTCCCACTTACCATGTAATGGAAATGTATAATGTGCACCAGGATGCCGTAATGCTACCTATTACTTTAACAAGCGATAATTATACAATGGGGAAAGAAAACCTAAAAGCTATTTCTGCATCTGCATCAAGAGATAAAAATGGACTGACACATATTTCCCTGGTGAATATTGATGCGAATAAAGCACAATCGGTTTCTATAAACATTAACGGAGCGGATTATAAAACAGTAAGCGGAAGAATTTTAACTTCAGACAAATTGCAGAACTATAACAGTTTTGAAAATCCTAATAAGATCGTTCCAACAACTTATAATGGCGCACAACTTAATGGCTCGAAACTAAATTTAACTATTCCGCCATATAGTGTGGTGGTACTTGAGTTAAAATGAGAAACGTGAAAAGAATATTTGTATTGATTCCTGTTTTTGCAGCAAGCAGCCTTTGTTTTGCCCAACAGGTAAAAACAAAACAATCAAAATCGCAGGTTAAGTTAACCATCGATAGTGTATTGACCATTTCATCCGGAGATCAAAAGCTACTTACTTATCAGTTTAAAACAGTTTATCCTCCGGCCGGACAGGATACAAATTATAAACGAAGCGGTTTTATTCATCCATTCTATACTCCACATGGGCAAGTGTTGACAAGAATTCAACCACCCGATCATTATCATCATTATGGTATTTGGAATGCATGGACACATACTTTCTTCGAAGGCGATACAGTTGATTTCTGGAATATAAAAGGGCACCAGGGTACCGTTCGTTTTGCAAAATTCACTTCACAAAAAAGCACCGACAATTATGCAGAGTACACAGCTTTGCAGGAACATGTTGTATTTAAAAAAGATAAAACGGAAAAGGTTGCGCTGAATGAATGGCAAACTGTAAGAGTATATGATCCAGTAAAGGATGGCGATTATTATATAGTTGATATTACTTCAAAAATGCAGTGTGCTTCACAAAGCCCTTTATTGATAGTTGCTTATCGGTATGCCGGCTTTGGTTGGCGTGCTACCGAATATTGGGACAAGAATAATTCTGAAATGCTAACATCGGAAGGCAAAACAAGAGATAACACAGATAATACCAAAGGAAGATGGGTAATGGTTTATGGTTCACTACCAGGTAATGATGAAGGTGGAATTGTGATGTTATCACACCCAACAAACTACAATAATCCTGAGCCAATGAGAATCTGGGACAAAAAACAAAATGGAGGACGCGGCGATGTATTTGCCAGCTTCGCTCCTACAAAAGATAAAGACTGGCTTTTAGAACCTGGTAAAACATATACATTAAAATATAGACTGGTTGTATTTAATGGGAAGTTTGATGCAGCGAAAGCAGAAAAACAATGGAAGGAATTTGCAAAACAAAACCCCCAAACCCCCTAAAGGGGGCTTGCTGATGCACAGCCCTGACTTATTCGACCAAGCTGATTAGTGTTGAATTGAGATCAGGAGCTGATGTGGTAGTTATAAAGCGGGGATTGGTAATTCAGCACCGTCCTTCTCCAAATGGAGAATGATAAGAGGATGAGGTCAAAAGATGAATAGCGAATTAAACGTACAAGAGTGCGACGCAACAGAAGCTAAATAGAATTACTAAAGCAGATAACATAAAAATATTCATCACAAAAATTAAAACCGATGATTTGAGTAACTCGCTTAAAGCATCAGCATTATTGGCACTTCCATCAATTGTGCCTTCAAGTGTGTTTGGAAGAAATGCGCCAAGCAATCGTATCAATGTGGCAGCGATCGGTACGGGCCGTATTTCCCGTGTACACGATATGCCCGGTGTGTTGCAATATGACTATGCACAAATAATGGCTGTTTGTGATCTTGACTCAAATCGGGCCGAAGAAGGAAAAAAATTCGTAAATGACTTTTACACTAAGCGTGATGGTAAACCATTTGATGGAGTGAAGTTGTACACTGATTACCGTGAGTTGCTGCAGAATAAAGATATTGATGCAGTATTGATCAGCACACCTGATCATACACATGCTATGATCGGTGCAGCGGCTGCCCGTGCTAAAAAACATATCTATATGCAGAAACCGGCATCGCTAACGATCGCTGAAGGTAGAGTTATTGCTGATGTAGTTACAAAAAGTGGTGTGAAGTTCCAGATAGGAAGTCAGCAGCGAAGCACTGAGTTGGTTAAGAACGGCCGCATCGGTGAATTGAAAACTGTTTATGTTGGTTTGCCGGGCGATCCGCCGGGCGGAGATAAAACGCCAATGCCTGTTCCAAAAAATCTCAACTATGATATGTGGCTTGCATCAACTCCTGAAGTTTATTATACAGTGGATCGGGTGCATCCGCAATCTGGTTACGATCGTCCGGGTTGGTTGCGTTGCGAACAGTTTGGCGCTGGCATGATCACTGGTTGGGGAGCACATCATATTGACAGTGCGCATTGGGGAATGGGAATGGAAAGAAGCGGCCCGGTTGAGATATGGTGTGATAAAGTTGAGTTTGCAACGGGCGGATTGTGGGATGTGCATGGCATTTTTAAAACAGAAGCCAAATATGCTAATGGTGTTACGATGATCGTCAGCAATGAATTTCCAAATGGAATAAGATTCGAAGGCACCAATGGTTGGGTATTTGTTTCAAGAGGTGATTACAATGTTACAGGAAGCGATCCAACAAAGCCGGGGGAAAAAGCAAAGAAAATAGATGCAAGTGATCCCAAGATCCTCACATCTGTTATTGGAGAAAATGAATTTCATTTTACAGTGAGCAAAGAACATCATGGCAACTGGCTCGAAGCAATTAGAGATAACAAAGCAACGATCGCACCTGTGGAAGAAGCGCATCGTGCCTGCTCAGCTTGTTTGCTGCATCATATTTCAATGAAGTTGAAAAGAAAATTGTACTGGGATCCAAAGACAGAAAAATTCAAAAACGATAATGAGGCAAATGCAATGTTGAGTCGCAAGCAAAGAAAGGGATATGAGACTGCTGCCTAAGATTTTTACGTAGCGAGCTTTGGTAATTCTATTAGACTTTCGCTGCGTCGCACTCTTGTACTATTGGTTCTTTATTCTGCCTTAAAACCACAAAGACACTAAGACACCAGGTTGCACAAAGTCCTTCGTGACTTTGTGTCTCAGTGGTTCAAAAAATAAACAATGAAACAAACTCCAACATTATTTTTCATTTTAATAGTGATCATGATGAGTTGTCAATCAGAAAATAAAAATGCTGAAACGGAAACTAAAAGCAAACCGGTTAAACTGGTAACGCTTGATCCCGGGCATTTTCATGCTGCATTGGTGCAAAAAACAATGTATGGCGATGTTGATTCTGTTGTGTATGTATATGCACCGGAAGGAAACGATCTGAAATTACATTTAGACAGGATCAATGCTTATAACTCAAGAGCAGAATCACCCACCAGCTGGAAAGAAGTTGTTTATACGGGTAATGATTTCTTTGAAAAGATGATCACGGAAAAAAAAGGAAATGTCGTTGTACTCTCAGGCAACAATGCGAAAAAGACAGAATACATTTTAAAAGCATTGGAAGCAGGCTTCAATGTTCTTGCCGATAAACCAATGGCAATTACTCCCGAAGATTTTGAATTGTTGAAGAAAGCATTTGATGTAGCCAAAGAAAAAGACCTTTTGCTGTATGATATCATGACGGAAAGATTTGAGATCAATACAATTCTTCAGAGAGAGTTATCAATGATACCCGAAATATTTGGCACTTTAGAAACAGGTTCAGTTGATCATCCTGCTGTGGAAATGACAAGCGATCATAACTTTTATAAAAATGTTTCCGGCAATATAGTGATAAGACCAGCATGGTTCATGGATGCATCGCAACAGGGAAATGGCATTGTTGATGTCACCACACACTTGGTTGACCTGGTTCAATGGGAATCATTCCCCGAACAAAGTTTGGATTACACAAAGGACATTTCAATAACAACTGCCAGAAGGTGGCCAACTGATATGACCGTAACTCAATTTAAAACGATCACTAAACTAAATGAGGTACCAACCTTTATTGAAAAAGACAAACAAAATGATTCATTATTAAAAGTATGGTCGAACGGTGAGATCAATTACATGATAAAAGACATTCATGCTAAAGTAACCGTAGTATGGAGTTATCAAACTGAAAGTGGAAGTGATACTCATTATTCGATCATGCGTGGCACAAAAGCAAACCTGGAAATAAGACAGGGTAAGGAAGAAAATTTCAAACCGGTATTATATATAGAGCCAATAAAGAACGATGCAGCTTATCAAACGATCGTTGAGCAGCAATTTTCAAAAATAAGTACAAAATTCCCCGGTGTTGAATTATACAAGATTGCTAAAGGATGGAGTATTAAATTGCCTGAGAAGTTGGCGGAAGGACATGAATCACATTTCGCAAGAGTTACTAATAATTTTCTTGAGTATCTGAAAAACAAAAATATGCCGGCATGGGAAGTACCAAATATGCTTGCAAAATATTACACCACAACTAAAGCACTGGAAATTGCTTTAAAGAAAAAATGATGAAACACACGATTGTTCTGCTTTTGCTCGCATTCACTGTGAGTGCTTACGCACAATATCCAAAAGTGGATATTCCCGGATCAGAAGTTAGGAAGATCACATCAAAAATTGTTGACCAGGAGTATGAACTGCAGATAATGTTACCCAGCGGTTTTAAAAACAGCAATAAAAAATATCCAGTCATCTACTTAATGGATTCGCAATGGGATTTTCCATTACTAAAATGTCTTTATGGCGAACATTATTTTGATGGCTTTGTTCCTGAGCTGATCGTCGTTGGTGTTACATGGGGCGGCGTTAATCCAAATCCTGATAGTTTAAGAGCAAGGGACTACACCCCGACAAATGAAGCAAGATTGCCGCAAAGCGGTGGTGCTGATAAGTTTCTTTCATTCATGAAGAATGAACTATTCCCATTCGTTGAAACAAACTATAAAGCTGATAATAATAATCGTACGCTGATGGGTTGTTCTCTTGGAGGACTGTTTACTTTATATACTTTATTTACTCATACAGATATGTTCACCGGTTATGCAGCAGCAAGCCCTGCTGTTGAGTGGGACAAAGGAGTTCTTTATAAATATGAAAAAGAATTTGCTGAAAAAAGATCAACAAAACCTCTGAGAGTTTATATGACGGTCGGTGATGTAGAAAGAGGAAGATCATCATTTGAAAGATTTGCGGCGCAAATGGCAAACAGGAATTATACTTCTGTAGCACTCAAATCAAAAGTATTAGAGAATACAGGACATTCAGGGACTAAAAGTGAAACATTTAGCAGAGGAATGCAATATGTTTTTGAGAAGCCCAACCTGAATCTTGATGAATCTGTGTTGAATAAATATGTTGGCTCTTATCAATCACCGACTGGGAACAAGATTGATATCAGAAATGAAGAAGGTAAACTTGCTTTATACTTTTCTCCCACCAATAAATATGTATTGTATTCAGCAAGTGAAACTGATTTTTATGCCACTTCAGAATTTTTGAATTTGGAATTCAGGAATGAAAGTGGAAAACCAAGGGGATTTCAATTCAACAGGTATAATAATTCCCTGTTCATGACGAAAATAAACTAGGATGAAAAAGATATTCTTCTTTTTGGTTTTTTCAAATGCAGTTGCAGCGACTGCACAGAAGAATATCCAAAGGACTCCTGAAGGAGATTCAATATTATCGGGAGTTTACTACTGGAATAAATTAGCACCTATAAAAGAAGATACAAGAATTAGAAGACAAGTACTCGAAGGAAAAACATTTGCTCTTGAGTATTTTGAAATACATGCTTCAACATTAGAACCAGGCAAAGCCCCTCACCCACCCCATACACATGCTGACCAGGAGGAACTGATGATCGTAAAAGAAGGACAACTGAATATCACGATCAATGGCCAAAGTAAAATTCTTGGCCTTGGAAGTATTGCATTTGCTATACCGGGTGATGAACATGGGATTGAAAATGCGGGAAACACGCAAGCCACTTATTATATTTTAAAATTTAAAGGAAAGTTACCAATGAATATTGAAAGAGCTAAACAAGCAGGTGGCTCTTTCATGCTTGACTGGAATGAATTGAAAACAAATAATACTGGCAAAGGATACCGGAAAGATTTTTTCAATAAGGCAACGTCGCAATTAGCACAATTTGAAATGCACACAACAGCATTAAATAAGGATTCGGTAAGCCATGCACCACATACACATGTACAGGAAGAGGTCATTTTGATAATTCGCGGAAATGTGACAATGCATATTGATGGAAAATTATATCCTGCATCGGCAGGCGATCTGGTTTTTCTTTCGTCAGGTATCCCACATGCATTACTCAATACAGGAAAAGAACAATGTGAATATTTTGCTTTTCAATGGAGAAATTGATCAACACAAAAATTGCTTACATGAAAAAGATAACATCGATACTCTGTTCACTAATTTGTCTAATTTCTATGAATGCTCAAAATACCGGAATGTTTGACGGCAATGAAGATGTTGGAAACCCTTCAAAAAAAGGATCAGCAACTTATAACACACAGACCCAGGAATATACGATGAGTTGCGGCGGAAAAAATATGTGGGCAAATGATGACCAATTCCGGTTTCTCTGGAAAAAGATCAAGGGTAATTTCATGATCAGCGCTACAATTCGCTTTATTGGAAAGGGGACTGACCCGCATCGCAAGATCGGCATCATCGCAAGAAATGAATTGACTGCTAATTCACCTTATGCAGATGCATGTGTGCACGGCGATGGATTAACATCGTTACAATCAAGACATGCGGATACTGCACAAACTGTACAAATAGTTTTACCATCGAACCGAGCTGTTAATATCGAGCTACAGCGTGTAGGAAATACCTTCACTTTTTCTGCAGCTACGCCGGGAGAAAACTATAAGACAGCTTCCAAAGAACTTATATTGAATGACGAAGTATATTCCGGTCTTTTTATTTGTTCGCATAATGAAAATGTGATTGAGCAGGCGGTATTCAGCAATGTTCGCATCACCATTCCGCCAGCAAGAGATTACAGGCCCTATCGCGATTATATTGGAAGTCATTTGGAATTGATGGATGTGCAAACAGGCATTAGAAAAATAATTCACGCTGACACTGGTTCTATACAATGTCCTAATTGGACTAAGGATGGGAAATCGTTGATCTTTAATTCAGCGGCAGGTTTGCTATATAATTATGATCTTACCAGTGGTTCTGTGAACAAAATCAATAGCGGAGCTGCGATAAATAATAACAATGACCATGTATTGTCTCCCGATGGAAAACAGATAGCCATCAGTAATTATGTCGGCGAGAAAAGAACATCAACGATCTTTATTTTACCATTAACAGGTTCTGATAATCCAATTAAAATTACTTCTGAAGATTCAGGACATTCTTTTTTACATAGCTGGTCACCGGATGGCAAAAAATTATTATTCACCGGTTTGAGGAACAAGCAATATGATATCTGGTCAGTAGATATTGCTACTAAAAAAGAAACACAACTTACCAATCTAATTACTCTTGATGATGGATCAGAGTATAGTCCTGATGGCAAATGGATATATTTTAATTCTGTGCGAACAGGCACAATGAAGATATGGAGAATGAAGGCTGATGGCAGCAGCCAGGAACAGGTGACTTTTGATGAATACAATGATTGGTTCCCGCATTTTTCACCTGATGGTAAATGGATAGTTTATATTTCTTTTCCAAAAGAGATCGATCCTGCAACCCATCCATTTTATCAAAAAATTTATATCCGCTTAATGCCAGCCAGTGGTGGTGTACCAAAAACTATAGCTTATGTTTTCGGGGGACAGGGAAGTATGAATGTTCCGTCATGGTCGCCGGATAGTAAAAGAATTGCTTTTATAAGTAATACACAATTAAAAAATCCCTAAAGGGGAATAAAGAGTTTAAGTATGAAGTATAAAAAAATAAATTTTCTTTTTGTTTTATTTCTATTACTAACTCTTGGATCTATTCATGCACAGATTAGACTTCCACGACTGGTGCGGGATAGTATGGTCCTGCAAAGAGATACTAAAATAAATATTTGGGGCTGGGCTTCTAAAAATGAAAAGATAAATATCAAATTTAATAACAAGACTTATAAAACAACAACCGGAAATGATGGAAAATGGTTGATGCAATTACCACCAATGAAAGCTGGCGGGCCCTATCCAATGGATATTACCGGCAGCAATAAGATCAGTCTAAAAGAAATTTTAATTGGTGATGTGTGGATATGCAGCGGACAATCGAATATGGTGCATCAAATGAACATCCATGATATCACTTACGCAAAAGATATTGCAGAAGCAAACAATCCGATGATAAGACATTTCTGGATTCCTACATTTACAAATTTGCAGGGTCCGCAAGATGATCTGCCAACTGGTTATTGGAAATCTGCTATTGGTGA
>VBAS01000096.1 GCA_005882975.1 Bacteroidota bacterium
GAGAATTAGCCAATAAGCTAAAAGTTATGAGTCCCTATGATTATGTCATTTATCAGTGGGAAAGAACTCGTCCAAACAGCACCGACTCAACGAATTTTGCAAAAAGCTTTGGGTCAACATGGGATACTCTGAATGTTTATAAAGATATGCCACCTATTGATTGGCAGGAAGAAATAATGGGAAATAGCGGTATTACAACCAAGCAAAACATTGGTGTTTCCGGTGGTAGCAAAAAAATCACTTACAACTTTGGATATACATACAACAATGAAAAGCCAATTGTGGTCAACTCAAATTTTAATCGTCATATTGTAAATGCAAGAGGTGACTATAAAATTACCAATAAAATAAAAATTGGTGCAGGCGCCCGGTATACTTACCAGGATGTAGTAGGCGCTGGCATTTCGAGTGAAACCAGTACTTCATATGCCCGCTTGCGCAACGCTGTAAAGTACAGACCATTTCTGGCTGATACATTAGCGATAGATGATCCTGATCCATTAGTGGTGAATCCGGGCAATGGTGTGGCTCTTGTAAATCCAATTGCACTTGCTAATGCGGAATATCGTAGAAAAATAACTTCAGCTTATAATTTAAATGCCAATGTTTCTTATGACATTACTAAGCACTTGAATTTCCGCTCTACATTTGGTTACGACAAAAATGATTTTACTGACCAGCAATTCTTTGATTCAATTACTTCATTTTCCGTAAACCAGGGAGGTGGGAAACCAATTGTTCGTTCAGATACTCTTTACAGGAAAGTAATTAATAACTCAAATGTCTTTACTTATTCGGTTAAAGATTATAAAGGAAAACATGATTTTGACGTTCTCTTAGGTGAGGAAACTTATGAGTCAACCACGGATTCTCGCAGCGGGCAGTTTGGAAGTTATCCAAAATTCACTTCACATAATGATGCGATCAGTAATCCAGGTCTTGGAACAGTATGGACTGGCTTTCCGATTTATATCAAAACAAAGTATACCAATCTTTCATTTTTTGGTCGCCTTAACTATGCATTTCTTGATAAGTACCTTTTCTCACTCAATGTACGATATGATGGGGCTTCAAAATTTGCTGAACCGAAACGATGGGGAACTTTTCCCGGTGGTTCGATCGCCTGGCGTGTGAGTCGTGAAAAGTTTATGGAGAATGTTTCGTTTATCAATGATCTGAAATTGAGATTTGGTTATGGCAGAATTGGAAACAATCGCATTGACGACTACCTGTATTTAACAACTTTTAATTACGGTACTTCTTTTTATGGTTTAAATAATCAGACAGTAAATGCTTATACGGAGAATAGTTTAGCTAATCCGGATCTTCAGTGGGAAAGCCTTGTAAACAGGAACTATGGTATTGATATTTCTATGTTCAAAAGCCGTTTGAATATAAGTTTTGATGTTTATAATAATACTTCAGATAAATTATTATTAAGAGCGAAAATAGCGCCGACTTATGGATTTACAGATCAGTTACAAAACGTTGGCGCTACCAGCAATAAAGGTGTAGAACTGCAATTGAATGCTGTGATCATGAGAAAACCTAATAATGGATTTACATGGAATGCCAATTTTAATATATCACATAACAAAAACACGGTTGAAGCATTATCTAAAGGACAAACTGAATTTGCTGGTGGACCTTCCTGGGGAATATCGGGCCAGCCTAATGACTATTTAGTAAGGATCGGAAGTCCTGTTGGAGCAATGTATGGGTGGATAACTGATGGTTATTATAAAACAACAGATTTTGATTACGATGCTACTACTACACGTTACACATTAAAGTCAGGCGTTGCTGAAATGAAAGTTCCCAGTTCATATGTGGTGCCTGGTGCAATTCGTTTCAAGGATATCAGTGGACCGGCA
This sequence comes from Bacteroidota bacterium, assembly GCA_005882975.1. GTDB lineage: Bacteria > Bacteroidota > Bacteroidia > Chitinophagales > Chitinophagaceae > VBAS01. The sequence continues at coordinate 1,875 of VBAS01000096.1, forward strand.
GGCAAACCAGATGGAGTTATTGATGATTTTGATAAAACGATTATCGGAAATCCCACCCCGAAATTTTCTGGCGGTTTAAGTCAGCAGTTCACTTACAAAAAGTGGGATGCCAGTGTGTTTGTTAACTTTTCTTCTGGCAATGATATTTATAATGCCAACAAGATCGAGTTCACAAGTGCTTATAATGTTACATCCAATCTTTTGGATGATATGAGTGAACGTTGGAGGACGGTTGATGCTAATGGAAAAGTGATCGAAAGTTTTCAACTGGTAGGTGGTAAGCTCTATGCATTTGGTGCAGCGCCTGATGTTTTGGCACAAGCTAATGCGAATGCCAATATTTGGATGCCGAGCGGTCTTACAAATTTTGGTTCTGGTGGTGGAAACTTTAGTTACTATCCTCATTCATGGGCAATTGAAGATGGTTCTTTCATTCGATTGAATAATATAACAATAGGGTATACATTAAAACCAAAGGCAAAGATCGGCATTACTAAACTTCGTATGTATTTGTCAGGGAATAACCTGGCAGTAATTACCAATTACTCTGGTTATGATCCTGAGGTGAGTGTGAAAAGCAGCGGTCTAACGCCGGGTCTTGATTATTCTGCTTATCCTAAAAGCCGGACATTTATATTCGGTGTGCAGGCAACTTTTTAATAACACAAACAATTCAGAAATATGAATAAGAAATATTTATATCACCTCATAATTTTTCTCTCAGCGAGCCTGGTCGTTACAACAGAAAGTTGTAAAAAATATCTCGATCAGCAACCTATTACTTCTGTTGGTCCTGATGTTGTTTTTAATAATGTAGAAAATGCCCGATCAGCATTGGTTGGTGTTTATGCACAGTTAACTGGTGATAATACTTATGGACTTAGAGTGAGTCTGTATTTCCCGACTGGCACTGATGAGATGCAGGGACCAACTGGCGCAGCTGATGGTTCAAGAAGAGACTTTCCACTTTATGCTACGACGCCTACTAATAATAATATGTTCGCTCCGTATACTCAGTTATTTAAAGGGATCCAATACGCTAACCTTTGCATTGCCAATATTCCGGCCATGGACTTATATGAAAACGGGACAGACAATGAGCGAAAGCAATTGCAGCGCATGCATGGTGAGGCGTTAACCTTAAGAGCACAGTTTTATTTTGAAGCAATCAGGAATTGGGGAGATCTGCCAGCACATTTTGAACCTGCTGAAGTCCTTGCATTAAAAGATCCTTTTCCGGTAAGAACTGACAGAGATGTTCTTTATGAACACTTATTGGATGATTTAAAAAAGGCGGAAGAGCTGGTACCATGGAGAAATGAAGTTTCATCAATTGGTGATGCAGCAGATGAAAGAATTACTAAAGGAACTGTAAAAGCATTAAGAGCAAGAATTGCATTGGCCAGAGGTGGTTATTCTCTAAGACGAGATGGTACTCTTAAAAGAGGTTCAAATTTCCAGACTTACTACCAGATTGCTAAAGATGAAACCAACAGCATTATCAGTTCTGGTCAGCATAGTTTAAATCCGAGTTACAAGGATCTTTGGAAAAATCAGGTTGGCGCCAAAGTAGCAAATGATCCAAATGGTGAATTAATGTTCCAGGCAACAGGCATTGGCCGTACCGCTACGGCGGATACAAAGATGGGTTACTACAACGGACCAACCGTGTTTAATTTTGCGACACAGGCAACAGGAGTAACAGGTAACAGTGGAGTAATTGTATTGCCTACATATTTCTATCTTTTCGATTCTTTGGATACACGCAGAGATGTGACCTGCGCAGCATACAGTGATACGTTAGCACCAGATGGAACAACTTTCTTTAAGCGTGGTGCAACTATCACTGGTATTTTTGACGGTAAGTATCGCAGAAGCTGGATCAATCCTCCGTTACCGGCCGGCACTTACCTGAACAATTATTCCAGTACGAAATGGCAGATAATTCGATATTCGGATGTCCTGTTGATGTTTGCAGAAGCAGAGAATGAATTGAATGGACCAACAGCTGCTGCCTTCAACGCCATCAATACGGTGAGAAGGCGTGGATTTAATAAACCAATTAATGCTGCGGATCCAACCGTTGACTTGTCGGGTTTAAGTAAAGATGAATTTTTCAAAGCTCTTGTAAGAGAAAGATCACTTGAATTAGGTGGTGAAGGAGTTAGAAAATTCGATCTGATCCGATGGAATATGTTGGCTACTGCCATTACCGAAACAAAAGCGAACCTTACAAAAATGGGTGCTTCGGCTGCTATGATACCTCCTTCTTATATGGCGCCGCCTCCATCTTATGTTTTTGTACCAGCTAATTTGCCAAATGCATTATATTTTAAAGGAAGAACGACATCAGATGATTTAAGTATCACCGGTGGATTGATTGTAAACTCTCTTTATAAAGCTGCACCGTCAGCTACGCCTGCGGGAACGGTAAAAATGGCTTGGGTAACCAATGCTATTAGTGTTGGGACAGGTACGGCGGTAACTTTAAATCATTATGCTAATAATTTTGTAACCCTGAAATCAGAGTTGTTGCCAATTCCGCAGGATGCCATTACGGCTTATGGTAGTTTCTCTGCTAATATGCCGCAAAATCCCGGCTATTAATTTCTTGATATAAACTTTAGTACTTATCGTTTATAAAAGCTGCTGCCTTTGCAGCAGCTTTCTTTTTAAATTAAATTATGACTGTGGGACTACGATATTTTTTGTTGATAATAGTTGCGGCATCATTTGCGAAATGTAAGGCTCAGAAAAATGCCGGGAATAATAATTCAAATGAATCTTTGGCAATTGCATTCCCGGGTGCAGAAGGCTATGGCAAATATGCAACCGGTGGCCGAGGTGGTAAAACATTTATTGTTTCCAATTTAAACGATAAAGGTGCAGGTAGTTTTCGTGAAGCAGCAGAAGCAAAAGGAAAAAAACTAATTGTGTTCGCTGTTTCGGGGACCATTCACCTTGAAACAAAACTTTCAATTAAAGGTGATGTAACAATTGCGGGGCAAACAGCTCCCGGTGATGGGATTTGTCTAGCTGATAATTCCGTTTCACTTGGCGGAGATAATATCATTATACGTTATATACGTTTTCGCATGGGCGATAAATATCAGAAAGGTGGAATGGTAGATGGAAATGGAGGTGACGATGCATTTGGTGGAACAAGAAGAAAGAATATTATCATTGATCATTGCAGCTTGAGTTGGAGCACCGATGAAGTGTTTTCGGTTTATGCCGGTGATAGCACCACACTGCAATGGAATTTAATTTCAGAACCCCTAAACTATTCTTATCATTTTGAAACAGGGGATAAGGATTACGAACATCATGGATTTGGTGCCATTTGGGGAGGCTTGCATATGACTGCACATCATAATTTATTTGCACATTGCAATAATAGGAATCCCCGATTCAATGGCATTCGTCATTCACCAACTGAATTTGTTGATTACAGGAACAATGTAATTTATGATTGGGGAAGTAATACCATTTATGCAGGGGAAGGCGGTGATTATAATATTATCAACAATTATTTTAAATATGGGCCCAACACTAGTAAGACGGTAAAATACCGAATTGTAAATCCTGGAAAGAATGAGACTATCGGTTTTGGTAAATGGTATGTGAATGGAAATTATGTGGATGAAGCAAACGATGTTTCAAAGAATAATTGGCTCGGAGTTCAGATGGGTAATGGTGGAACAGAAGATGATAAGAAAAATACCGTAATTGATAAACCGCATGATGCATGGCCGATACCGACACAAACTGCGGAAGACGCTTATGAATCAGTATTAAAATATGTTGGCGCCAGTTTTAAAAGAGATACATTGGATGAAAGAATAATCAACGATGTAAAAAACAGAACCGGTAAATTTATTGATGTGCAGGGTGGTTTTCCACATGGCACAGAGTATGAGATGACGGTAAATGCATGGCCAAATTTAAGATCAATGTCTCCTTTAGCAGATAATGATAAAGACGGAATACCTGATGAATGGGAGAGAAAGAATGGATTAAACCCCGCTGATGCATCTGATGCCTTAAAAGTTTCGTCTCATAAATTTTATACGAATATTGAAGTGTATATTAACAGTATTGTGAAATGAGAAAACTATTTATTCCGCTGGTTTTATTTTTAATGGCATTTGTAATGCCTGAAAAAAAGAAGATCACCATTTGGATGTGCGGTGATAGTACAATGAGCATTAAAGAAAAAAAAGCTTACCCTGAAACCGGCTGGGGAATGCCGTTTGTATATTTCTGGGATTCTACAGTTACAATTGAAAATCTTGCAAAGAACGGTCGCAGCACCGGTTCATTTAGAAATGAAGGGTTGTGGCAAATAGTGTTAGATAAAGCAACCGAAGGTGATTATGTCTTTATTCAATTCGGACATAATGATGAAGTGTCTACAAAAAAAACTTATACTACTGAAGTTGAATTTAAAAATAACTTGAAACAGTATGTAATAGAATCAAAGGGAAAGAAAGCAATACCTGTATTACTGACACCAATGGCTAGAAGGAAATTTGACGCCGCAGGAAAAATTGAGGGAACCCATGATGTGTATTCACAAATTGTAAGAGATGTAGCTAAAGAAGAAAAAGTTATTTTATTTGATATGGATAAAATAACACAGCAATTGTATCAGCAGCTTGGTGTTGAAAATTCGAAATTATTATTCATGCAGTTAAAGCCCAATGAACATCCTAATTATCCTGATGGCAGGGATGATAATACACATTTCAATGAATTGGGAGCAAGGCTAATTGCGCAGTTGGTTTTAGAGGAGATCAGGAAACAAAATCCCGAACTTTCAGATAGGATCGTAAAACCTGGTGTAAAATGATAGATGAAAAGGATTGGTATTTCCATATTATTATTCCTTCTCCATCTTAATGGATCTTCCCAATCAACTAAGGGTATAACAGGCAAGCCAGACACTTCTTACTCTTTATACAGTGCTTATGCCAGTACAATTAAATCAAATCCTGAAGCAAAAATTGTAAATGAGTTTCATTCATCTTCAATTGTAACAGAAAAGAATGTTACCTATTGCATTGCGGGCAATCGCAAATTGTTAATGGATGTATTTTATCCTAAACAAAAAAACAGTGCTAAAAGGATCGCAATAATAATTGTGCACGGAGGAGGATGGAGAACAGGTAATAGAACATTACATCATCCCTTAGCTCAACGTCTGGCTGATCTCGGTTATGTTTGTTTTACTCCCGAATATCGCCTTTCAACAGAAGCTTTATATCCCGCAGGTGTATATGATGTTAAATCTTCAATAAGGTGGGTTAGAAAAAATGCTGCAAAATATAATATCGATCCGGATGAGATTGTTGTAGTCGGGCATTCTGCCGGTGGCGAATTAGCTGCAATGATGGGAGCAACAAATGGCATTGTTTCATTCGAAGGTGATGGTTGTAATAAAAATATTTCTCCGAAGGAGTCCATTTGGACAAGCAAGGTAAATGCGGTGATCGATATGGATGGGTTACTTGCATTCATCCATGCTGAATCTGGTGAAGGAGATGATAGCAAAAGAACATCTGCCGCTACCAATTGGTTTGGGTATTCAAAAACTGAAAACCCGGAATTATGGAAACAAGGTTCGCCGTTAACACATATCGGACCGCATACTCCACCCACTTTATTCATAAATAGTAATGTGGCAAGAATGCATGCCGGAAGAGATGATTATATTAAGATATTGAATGAATATAACATTTACACTGAAATAAAGTATTTTGATGCGCCACATTCATTTGTTTTATTTGAGCCCTGGTTTACTACGATGGTTCAATCAATTGATGCTTTTCTCAAAAAAGTTTTTGACAAAAAGAACATCAGCTCGACCGTAATTACAGTGGCGCAGGATGGAAGTGGAAATTATAAAACTGTTCAGGAGGCATTGAATGTTGTTCCTGTAAATAATAAAAGCAGGATCATCATTTATATCCGGAATGGAATTTATTATGAAAAACTTCTTCTTGACTCAACTAAATCTTTTGTTACACTGATCGGTGAAGATAAATTCAAAACGATACTAACTTACAACGACCATACCGGTAAGATCGCTCAAAATGGAGATAGCATCAATACAAGAACGTCATGGAGCTTTAAGATCAAGGCCGATAATTTTACGGCAAAGGATTTAACGTTTCAAAACGATGCAGGATTTAATGCCGGACAAGCTGTAGCTGTTGAATCTGATGGTGATAAAGCGGTATTTAAAAATTGTCGGTTCATTGGTAACCAGGATGTGCTTTTTACAAATAGCGATAATAGCAGGCAGTATTATGAAAAATGTTATATAGAAGGTACAACGGATTTTATTTTTGGTTCATCTACTGTTTGGTTTGAAAAATGTCATATTCATAGTAAAAAGAATTCACATATAACGGCAGCTTCCACGCCAAAAGAAAATGAGTTCGGGTATATCTTTAATGAATGCATACTAACAGGCGATACATCTTTGCATGGCGTTTCATTGGGTCGTCCATGGAGACGTTATGCTCATGTTGTATACATGAATTGTTTCATAGGCGAACATATAAAACTTGAAGGCTGGAGCAATTGGAACAATACCGATAATTATAAAACGACGCGATACTTCGAATATAAAAATTATGGACCTTCATCAGATCCGGCAAAAAGAGTTGATTGGTCAAAGCAATTAACGGATGAAGAAATAATAAAATATAAAATTGAAAATGTATTTAATGGATGGGATCCTGAAAAATAAATAAAATGAAATACCTGCTATTTATACCTGCAATTCTTTTTATGGCCAAATTAAAAGCACAAATAGTTGAAATGCCACTATACAAAGGTGCTGTACCAAATTCAATTGCTGTGCCTGATAAAGAAAGTACAACCACCGGAGCTGATGGGGTTACAAGAGTTGCAAAAGTTAGTTTGCCAACTATTACAATGTACAAACCTACGAATGCGAATGGAATGGCAATTATAGTTTGTCCGGGTGGTGGCTATTCTATTCTGGCAATTGATAAGGAAGGAACAAAAGTTGCTGAAGAGTTTAATAAATGGGGCATTACTGCATTTGTTTTAAAGTACCGTTTACCCGATGATTCATTGAATGTTGATAAAAGTTTGGCACCGCTGCAAGATGCTCAACAAGCAATTCGTTTAGTAAGAAGCAGATCGAAGGAATGGGGGATCAATAAAAACCAAATTGGCATCATGGGATTTTCAGCTGGTGGCCATGTTGCATCAACGGCTGCAACACATTTTAATTTTAAAGCTGATGCTACTAACAATGATACAACTTCTACCCGGCCAGATTTTGCAATTCTTCTTTATCCTGTTATAAGTTTTGATACCACGTTTGGCCATATGGGTTCAAGAAATAAATTAATAGGCACCCAACCAACTGCAGATAAAACCGCTTTCTTTTCAAATGAATTACACGTGACATCGAATACGCCGCCAATTTTCATTGTGCATGCTAGTGACGACACAGGAGTTCCGGTTGAAAATAGTATCCGCTTTTACCAGGCCTGTGTAAAAAATAAAGTTCCTGTTGAAATGCATTTATACCCACATGGTGGTCATGGTTTCGGATTATATAATAAAACAACATCAGATAATTGGATGGATCGATTGAAAAATTGGTTAAGTTCAGTTAAATAATTTTTATGAAACCAATCAATACAGCTTTGTGTTCTTTTGGAATGAGCGGTTGGGTTTTTCATGCACCTTTTCTGTCTGTTGATCCGCATTTTTATTTTTATGGTGTTTTGGAAAGGACAAAGAATCTTGCCCAGGAGAAATATCCAGGAGTAAAAACATTTCGCAAACTGGAAGATATGCTGGCCGATAAAAATGTTGAACTGGTTATTGTTAATACACCCAGCGTTACGCATTTTGAGTTTGCCATGGAAGCTATTCTTGCGGGCAAGCATGTAATTGTTGAGAAACCTTTTACAGCAACTGTATTACAGGCTGAAGAGCTTATTGCAGCAGCAAAAAAGAAAAATGTAAAACTTTCAGTGTATCATAATCGCCGATATGATAGTGATTACAGAACTATAAAGAAAATTATAGATGAAGGATCGCTGGGTAGAATTATCGAGGCAGAAATTCATTATGACAGGTATGTGCCTGAACTAAGTTATAAAATACATAAGGAAACACCCACGCCAGGTGTTGGCGCAGTGTATGATCTGGGTTCTCATTTAATTGACCAGGCTTTACAATTATTCGGAATGCCGGTAGCTTTATTTGCTGATATTACGATCAATCGTCCCGGTTCAAAAGTGGATGATTACTTTGATATAAAACTTTTTTATCCCACTCACCGGGTTACATTGAAGTCGAGTTATTATGTACGCGAAGCATTGCCGGGTTATATTTTTCATGGCACACTCGGTTCATTTATAAAACACAAAACTGATGTGCAGGAAACCGATCTGCAGGCTCATAAAAAGCCAGGTGGTGCAGATTGGGGAATTGAGCCAGAAGATCAAAAAGGATTATTGCATACGGAAAAAGATGGAAAGGTCATTAAAGAAAATGTTCCATCAATGAAAGGAAATTATGGTGATTATTACGATGGGATCTATAACGCAATTCGTAATGATGCTGACGTTCCTGTGTCACCCGAAGATGCACTGAACGTGATAAAAATCATTGAGACAGCTTATGTAAGCAATGCAGAAAAAAGAGTGATCGAGTTATGACTCGCAAAATCGAAGTCAACAAGGAATAATGTAGTATTACATTTTAAAAACAATAAATTATGAGTAAGAAATTATTTTTCGGAATGATCGCTTTTATTTTTTTTAATACAATTTCTTTTGGGCAAACCAAAGATGAAAAGGCCGTGACTGACGCCGTTGAACAATTGCGTGTTGCAATGGTAGATGGCAATAAAGCAATGTTAGAAAAACTTACTGATGAAAAACTCAGTTATGGACACAGCGGAGGCCACATTGACGACAAAAAAGAATTTGTGGAGAAATTGACAAATGGGTCTTCTGATTTTGTAACAATTGATCTGAGTGAACAGACAATCAGTATCAGTGATAAGGTGGCGATCGTTCGCCATACTTTAAATGCTAAAACAAATGATGGTGGCAAGCCGGCTGAAGTTCATTTAAAGGTTTTATTGATCTGGCAAAAGAGTAAGGGCGGCTGGAAACTGTTAGCAAGACAGGCAATAAAAATTACTCAATAGCAGAGGATCTTTAGAAAAGTTATAATCTCAATATTATTGGGGCTAACCGATAGCGTTCCCGGCATCGTTTGCGTAAATAATAAGTCTGAATATCCTGATTAACAGTGAATAATAAAGTAGAATTGTAATTCGATTGAACCCTTAACAAAGCCTGGTATCGCCACATGAAAAAGATTATCCTGTTGAAGTTGTTTACAGTTGTTTTTCTTTTTGCATTTGCTCAAAAAGAAAAACTGCCGGTTATAAAATCTCCCGTCTTTAAAAAAGACACCCTCAGCATTAAGAAATACGGAGCGGTTTCGGATGGCAATACTTTAAATACAAAAAGTATCAATGCAACGATCGATGCACTAAGTAAAAAGGGTGGGGGTGTTGTATTAATTCCACCAGGTTTATGGTTGACAGGGCCGGTTGTTTTAAAAAATAATATTAATCTTCATTTGGCTGCCGGCGCCACGTTATTGTTTACCGCCGATAAAAATGAATACCCGCTTATCGAAGCAAATTGGGAAGGATTGCCGCAGATGCGTAATCAATCACCAATCTCTGCAACCAATGCAAGCAATATTGCTATAACTGGTGCTGGGATCATTGATGGCAATGGTGATGGTTGGAGCATGGTGAAAAAAGATAAATTGAATGAAACGCAATGGAAAAAGTTAGTTGAAAGTGGCGGCTTATTAAGCGATGATAAAAAAACATGGTATCCTTCTGAGAAAACTTTAAAAGGTTCTCAGTTGCAAAATCCCGGAGTGATCTCTCCGGAAAAAGATGCTGCATTTTATCAAAGTATCAAAGATTTTCTTCGGCCTAATCTTGTTTTATTTACAAGTTGTAAATATATTTTACTGGAAGGAGTAACTTTTCAAAATTCACCTGCATGGTGTCTTCATCCGTTGATGTGTGAAAACCTGACGGTGCGAAATGTTTTTGTAAAAAATCCATGGTATGCACAAAATGGCGACGGCATAGATGCGGAGAGTTGTAAAAATGTATTGATCGAAAATTCTGTCTTTGATGTTGGCGATGATGCATTATGTATGAAAAGCGGTCGTGATGCAGAAGGAAGAAAAAGAGGAATGCCAATAGAAAATGTTATTATTCGTAACTGTACAGTCTATGCGGCTCATGGAGGATTTGTAATTGGCAGTGAAATGAGTGGCGGTGCCAGGAATATTTATGTAAACAACTGTACTTTCATTGGCACTGATATTGGTCTTCGTTTTAAAACAACAAGAGGTCGTGGAGGAATAGTAGAGAATATTTTCATTAAAGACATTTATATGAAAGATATTCCTGCTGAAGCCATTTTATTTGACATGTATTATATGGCAAAAGATCCTGTTGCATTAGTTGGTGAAAAAAGAGAATTGCCAAAAGTGGAATTTAAACCTGTTGATGAAACTACTCCGCAGTTCAAGAACTTTCATATCAGTAATGTTTTTTGTAATGGCGCTGAAAAAGGAATTTTTCTGAGAGGACTTCCTGAAATGCATGTAAAAGATATTGTGCTGGAGAATATGGTACTCCAGGCAAAAAAAGGGATCGATGTGCAGGAGGCAAGCGGCGTCTCTTTTAAAAATATCAAGATCATCAGCGCTGAAACTGATCCCGTGGTTGATGTGGTACAAAGTGATAACCTAATTTTTGATAATATCACCTATAAAGATGGCGCTGAACTTTTATTCAGAGTAAATGGTGAAAGAAGTAAAAACATTTCAATAAAAAACACAGATGCATCCAAAGCAAAGGAAAAGATCACTTATGAGCTTGGCGCAACTGAAAAAAGCATAACTATCAAATGAGAAAACTTTTCTCAATCTTATTTATTATTTGTGTATTGCAAGCAACAGCCCAGCAAAAACTGAGTGAACAGGTTGCAGCAACTGTCATGACCACCTGGAAAGATTCATTGCCGATCGGCGGAACTACAAAATGGTCATATGATATGGGTGTTATATTAAAAGGCTTTGAAGGAATATGGCAGAGAACAGGTGATAAAAAATATTATAATACTATCCAATCAAAAATGGATTGGTTTGTTCAGAGTGATGGAAGCATTAAAGGATATGAAGCAGATGAACTCAATCTTGATCATATAAATAATGGCAAACTGGTGTTATTACTTTACAGGGTAACACAAAAAGAAAAATATCTGAAAGCAGCGAACACATTAAGAGACCAGTTGCGCCATCATCCGAGAACAAATGAAGGCGGTTTCTGGCATAAGAAAGTTTATCCTTACCAGATGTGGCTCGATGGCTTATATATGGGTGAGCCATTTTATGCTGAATATTCTATGTTAATGCATGATGATACTGCATTCAATGATATTGCCAACCAGTTCATCTGGATGGAGAAACATACAAGAGATCCAAAGACGGGATTGCTTTATCATGCATGGGATGAAAGCAAACAAATGCAGTGGGCAAATAAACAAACCGGTACATCTCCAAATTTTTGGGCAAGAGCAATGGGCTGGTATGCTGACGCGATAGTTGATGTGCTGGATTATTTCCCTGCAAACCACCCAAAAAGACAATTACTGATCGATATACTTAACAGATTGGTAAATGCAATAGAAAAGCAACAGGATAAAACAACAGGCTTGTGGTATGATGTAATGAATTATAGCGGCCCGGGTAAAGAAAAAAATTATTTTGAGGCATCGGCCTCATCACAATTTGTATACGCTGTTGCGAAAGGTGTAAGAAAAAACTATTTGCCTGCTGCAAAAATTACAATTGCAAAAAAAGGATACGATGGAATTGTAAAACGATTTATTAAAGTAGAAAATGGACAAACAAATTTATATGGTACAGTAAAAGTTTCCGGTCTTGGTGGGAATCCTTTTCGCGATGGAAGTTTTGAATATTATATGAGTGAGCCTGTGATCGTCAATGATCCAAAAGGTATTGGCGCTTTTTTACTGGCAAGTAATGAAATGGAAATGCTGCCAACACTTCCTATTGGCAAAGGAAAAACTGTTTTGCTCGACCGCTATTTCAACAGTGAAAAAAAGAAAGATGTGGGTGGCAAAGATGCATATTGGCATTATGTATGGGAAGAAAGAAGTAACTCCGGGTTCAGTACATGGGCAAATATTTTTGAAAGATATGGCGCAAAGCTTTCTTCACTTGATGTCGCTCCGACCGCGGCAAATCTTAAAAACGCTTCTGTTTATATTATTGTGGATCCTGATCACAAAAAAGATAATCCAAATCCAAATTATGTTTCGGATGATAATGTGAAAGTGATCATGGATTGGGTAAAAGCCGGCGGCACCTTGGTGTTAATGGCAAATGACAGCGCCAACTGCGATCTGCAACATTTTAATAAGCTGGCTGAAGCCTCTGGAATACGATTTACAGATAAGAGCATAAACATGGTGAAGAATGATGTGTTTGAACAGGGTGTGGTATTTCCCGGGAACAATAATCCAATTTTTAAGACAACAAAAAAAATGTACCTCAAGGAAGTGAGTGCCCTGGAATTGCATTCTCCTAAAGATGCAAATACGGTTAAGGATGGGGATGTAATTATTGCAACTGCAAAAGCTGGCAAGGGCTTGGTATTTGCCGTTGGCGATCCCTGGTTATATAATGAATACCTGGATGGAAGGAAATTGCCTCTTGAATATGAAAACTATAAAGCTGCAGAGGATCTTGTGAAGTGGTTATTGAAAAAATGATGTGAATGAAGAAAGCTCTTTTCATATTGATAACAGTTGTGCTGACTCAATTATTATTTGCACAAAAGAAAATTATTGTAGATCCAAACGGCAGCGGTGATTTTAAAACTATCCAGGAAGCAATAAACAGTTTGTCAGATTCATCAAAAACTCCGAGAACAATTAGGATCAGGAAAGGTGTTTATAAAGAAAAGTTGTTCATTGAAAAATCAAATATTGTTTTTGAAGGAGAGGATAAAGAAAAGACGATCATTACCGCAGCGATTGCAAGAGATGAATGGCGCTGTGAACATAAAGATGACTGGGGTGTGGCAACAATGAATGTGAGAGCAAATGATATTACGTTGCTAAATCTCACTATTGTCAATAGTTTTGGTTTTGATTTTAAAGAAGAAAAAGTTATTGATTGCCCGTTGGATTCAGTAAACAAACAAAAGAAGATCGGCAAGGATGGGCATCAAATGGCGTTGCGGGCAATGAGCTGTACAAGATTAAAAGCGGTCAACTGTCATTTTAGATCGTTAGCGGGTGACACCGTTAGTCCCTGGGAAACCGAGAATGGCATGTGGTATTTTAAAGATTGTGTAATGGAAGGTGGCGTTGATTTTTATTGTCCACGTGGATGGGCATGGGCGGAGAATTGTGAATTTATCGCACATGGCGGACCAGCAGCTATCTGGCATGATGGTTCGGGAAACCAGGATTCAAAAACTGTTTTGGTGAATTGTTCTTTCAAAGGCTATGATGGATTTATGTTGGGTCGCTATCATCGTGATGCACAGTTTTATTTGATCAATTGTTTGTTTGCAGATAATATGAAAGATTCAGCCATCTATCGTGTGCCGACTAATAATGTGATACAATGGGGACACAGAGTTTATTATTATAATTGTCATCGTAAGGCAAGAGATTATAAATGGTTTGCTGATAATATAAAAAAAGAACTGGCGAATAAAATTAATGTGGCGTGGGTATTTGGAAACAGGTGGAAGCCTGCTGAATAAGAACACGGATATCAAGGATTAGGGGGATTTTCACGGATTTTTTAATCATATTTCTGCGAAACAGAAAAAATCTGTGTGGATCCGTAATATTAGTGTGACCCGTGTACTAAGATGCTGAATAGAATTGACACGGTACAAGAGTGCGACGCAACAGAAGCTAAACAGAAAACATGTTGCTGGATAAATAAAAAAATGAATTGGTTATATGCGGTTATCGAAAAATAACATTAATCAAATTGCAGTAAAGAATGGGTTAGACATACCCAATGAAAAAATTTTTGAATTACCTGAAAAGGTTTTGCAATTTGGTACAGGTGTATTGCTAAGAGCTTTGCCCGATCATTTTATTGACAAAGCAAATAAACAAGGACTTTTTAATGGAAGAGTAGTGATCGTGAAGTCTACCGATGGCGACAGCACCGCGTTTGACATGCAGGATAGTTTGTATACTGTATGTGTTCGTGGCGTAGAGAATGGAAAAACTGTGGAAGAAAATATTATCAATGCATCTGTAAGCCGGGTGTTGAGTGCAAAGACTGAATGGCCGTTGATATTGAAATGTGCTTACAACCCTGAAATGAAAATTATCATTTCAAATACCACAGAAGTAGGAATTCAATTAGTTCCGGATAATATTAATAGCGAACCGCCTGTTTCCTTTCCGGGCAAACTGCTTGCATTTTTATTTGAAAGATTCAAAGCTTTTGGCGGAACTAAAGAAAGCGGGATGGTAATTGTGCCAACAGAACTCATAACCGATAATGGAGCTAAATTAGAAAGTATTGTTCTGGAATTGGCGCATGAAAACGATCTTGATTTTAAATTCATCGAGTGGTTGGAAAATCATAATACATTTTGCAATTCTTTAGTTGATCGTATTGTGCCGGGAAAACCAAATGCTGCTGATGCCAAAAAAATTGAAACTGCACTCGGTTATGAAGATGATCTATTAACGATGAGCGAAGTATTCCGGCTTTGGGCAATTGAAGGTGATGAAAGAATAAAAGAGACCTTGTGTTTTTCAAAATCAGATGAAGGAGTTATCATTACTCCTGATATTACTTTGTTCAAGGAATTAAAATTGAGGTTGCTGAATGGCACACATACATTTAATTGTGGACTTGCTTTCCTGAGTGGATTTAATATTACAAGGGAAGCAATGAATGATACTATATATGGAAAGTTCACCAAAGAATTAATGCATACTGAAATTGCACCAGCGATTCCGTTTGCTATTGATAAAAAAGTTAAAGAAGATTTTGCGAACCGCGTATTTGAGAGGTTTTGTAATCCTTTTATTGAGCATCAGTGGCAGAGTATTACTGTTCAGTACACTTCGAAAATGAAAATGCGGAATATACCTTTACTGCAAAACCATTTTGAATTAAATAACACAGTACCGGCTCATATGGCAGCAGGTTTTGCGGGCTTTTTGTTATACATGAAAGCGGTTAAAAGAGAGGATGGTAAATATTTTGGAAAGAGGAACGATAAGCTTTATGAAATAAAAGATGGCTCCGCTGAATACTTCTTCCTGGTTTGGGAAAACAATAGCCCTGATAAAGTAGCTGAAATTGTCATGCAAAATGAAGAACTTTGGGGCGCCGATCTTACAAAGCTCCCGGGTTTGTTGCAGTCCATCCAGGAATATCTTACTGAGTTTTTATCAACTGGAGTTTTAAAAACAATAGCCGGGATCGAATCAAAAAAGGTGGTCGTTTAATTAACATGAAACATAGAGTTTTAAAGGTAAATCCAAAAGATAATGTGATCGTCGCATTGACAAATCTTTCGAAAGGTGAAACTATTTCTTTTGAAGGTGAGGAATATCTTTTACAGGATAATATTAATGCGAAACACAAATTTTTTACAAAAGATCTTAATGCCGGTGATGAGATCATAATGTATGGAGTGCTGGTAGGCAAGGCCCAAAATTTTATTCCCCGCGGTGGATTAATGACGACAACAAATACAAAACATGCTGCTGATCCATTTGCTTATCGTGCCGCAAAATATGAATGGCATGCTCCGGATGTTTCAAAATTCAAAGGAAGGACTTTTAATGGTTATCATAGAAGTGATGGAAGAGTAGGAACCGCTAATTACTGGTTATTTATCCCAACTGTGTTTTGCGAGAACCGAAATCTTGATGTTATCCGTGAAGCATTACATAATGAATTGGGCTATGCTGTTACTGATAAATACAAAAGTTATACGCATCAACTGATAACAGCTTATAAAGAAGGAAACGATCTTTCATCGGTAGATATTTTTTCTACTCCACAGCATAAAAATGGGAACAGGCCATTTAAAAATGTTGACGGGATAAAATTTTTAAATCACCAGGGTGGTTGCGGTGGTACAAGACAAGATGCGGGAATACTTGGAAAACTTTTGGCATCTTATGCTGATCATCCGAATGTGGCGGGTGTTACTGTGTTAAGCTTAGGTTGTCAAAATTTACAAGTGCAGGATTTTGTAAATGATCTTAAGCAACGTAATCCAAACTTTGATAAACCCCTTTACATTTTCGAACAACAACAATCACAAAGTGAAGAGCAATTGATAGCAGAAGCTATCAGGAAAACATTTGAAGGATTAATTGAAATAAATAAATTAGAACGCAAGCCTGCTACACTTGATAAATTATGTATCGGTGTAAAATGCGGCGGTAGTGATGGCTTCAGTGGTATTTCTGCAAACCCCGCAGTTGGATATGCTTCGGACCTGGTTGTTGCTCTGGGAGGAAAAATATTACTGGCAGAATTTCCCGAACTCTGCGGTGCAGAGCAAGACCTGATCGACAGAACAACAAATGAAGCAGCCGCAAAAAAGTTTATTCATTTGATGACTGCCTACAATGATGCTGCGCATAAGGTTGGTTCGGGATTTCACATGAATCCTTCTCCGGGTAATATCAAAGATGGATTGATCACCGATGCAATAAAAAGCACCGGAGCTGCTAAGAAAGGCGGTACATCACCGGTTGTAGATGTATTGGATTATACTGAACCGGTAACAAAACCGGGATTGAATTTGGTTTGTACTCCTGGTAATGATGTGGAAGCAACAACCGGTAAAGCTGCAAGCGGAGCCACGTTGATATTATTTACTACGGGTCTGGGTACACCGACCGGTAATCCTGTTTGTCCTACAATTAAAGTCAGCACAAACAGCAATCTTACAAAGAGGATGAATGATATCATCGATATTGATTGCGGGCCGATAGTAGAAGGTGATAAAACGATCCAGCAAATGGGAGAGGAAATACTAGAATATTGCATTAAAGCAGCCAGTGGAGAAATAATTCCAAAAGCTGTTCAGCTAAATCAAGACGACTTCATACCATGGAAGAGAGGTGTGTCATTATAAAAAATCAGAAGCGGAACAGGATTTATCTTAATTTAACTGTGCTTTGATTTACTAAACACTGATTAATTTTTAAGTATTCACATTAGAAATCAATATTCTTTTTTGCATTTGTGATTTTTTAATTCTGTCCTGAATTATCGTTTTCAAAAATCAGGATTACAAAAAGTATCATTTATGAAAAGATGCTTGCTTTTGTTAATGCTGATAGTTGCTGCCGGTAATTATCTTTTTGCGCAGCAGCCATCAAAACCAATTTCAAAACAACCTGTGCTTGGCTACCGTTCTGTAAAAATTCTTACAATAAATGGGTTATCATTTAAAGATTTAAACAGAAATAACAAATTAGATAAGTATGAAGACTGGCGTTTGCCTTATGAAGTAAGAGCAAAAGATTTACTGTCTAAAATGAGTGTAGAAGAAAAAGTTGGTTTCATGCTAATAAGTTCTACACGATTAAAAAACGATTGGTCTTTTGAAGCGCCAAAGAACAAAGACCCAATAACCAGTGACTTTAATGAAGAAGATCTGATTCAAACTACAAATATGTTTTCAAAGCAACCGCTGCCTATTCCCATGATGTCGGCAGCAGGTACTACAAAAGCGGTCACTCAGTTTCATCTCCGTCATTTTATTTTAAGAGCAAATGTAAGTGCAAGAATAAATGCTGAATGGGCTAATAAATTACAAGCTCTTTGCGAAAGTGATGGCTTGGGTATTCCTGCCATCGTTGCTTCCAACCCGAGAAATCATATTACTAAAGATGCTTCCATTGGGTTAA
The DNA here is from genome assembly GCA_005882975.1 of Bacteroidota bacterium. GTDB lineage: Bacteria > Bacteroidota > Bacteroidia > Chitinophagales > Chitinophagaceae > VBAS01. Next base: position 19,931 of record VBAS01000096.1, read on the forward strand.
GTGTTGGTAAAACTGTTTTTTCTACATGGCCCGGTGAACTTGGTCTCTCTGCCATGAAGGATTTAAAATTAGTCAGAGAGTTTGCAGACATTGCAAGACAAGAATGGGCAGCAGTAGGTTTACGCAAAGGATACATGTACATGGCTGATTTATCAACGGAACCGAGATGGCAAAGAGTAGAAGGAACATTTGGTGAAAATTCAACATGGGTGGCGAAGATGATAACTGAAATTGTATTGGGTTTCCAGGGAAATAAACTGAGTTCCTCATCCGTTGCATTAACTACAAAACATTTTCCGGGTGGCGGCGCAACTGAAGGAGGGCAGGACCCGCATTTCAATTGGGGAAGAAATGAGATGTTTCCAGGAGGCATGTTCAGCAATAACCTCATTTCATTCAAGGCCGCAATTAAAGCAGGCACTTCTTCTATTATGCCTTATTATTCTATCCCCAATAATTCCAAATACGAAAAAATTGCATACGCTTATAACAAGGAAGTACTACAGGGATTGCTGCGAAACGAACTTGGCTTTAAAGGAATTATCAATTCGGATACCGGACCAATTGAAATGATGCCCTGGGGCGCAGAAAACTTATCTATTAAAGAACGGTATAAAAAAACATTGGAAGCTGGTGTAAATATTTACTCGGGCTCTGCTGACCCGGCTCCGCTTTTAGAAATTGTGAAAGGCGGAATGGTGGACATAAAACTTGTTGACAATTCTGTTTTCCGTTTACTGATGGAAAAATTTCAATTAGGGCTTTTTGAAAACCCCTATGTAGATGAAGATGCTGCTGAGAAAATAGTCGGCAATTCGAAGTTTCAGGCGAAAGCTGATCTAGCTTTTCGTAAATCAATTGTATTGCTTCGAAACGAAGCAAAAGCATTGCCTCTGAAACCAAAAACAAAGATTTATTTTGAATCTTATTTTCAAAAAAGAGGAGCCTCTTCAAGTAATGTTTATCAAACAACCGAAAACAAATATGATGTCGAATTTGTAAAGACTCCTGAAGAAGCAGATGTCATTCTTGTATGGATTACACCCGGTTCCAAGTCTCTATTTGATTCGGATGGCTCACCCCTATATCTTTCCTTATCTAAAAATGCGGTGGACGTTGACTATATAAATAAACTAACTTTAAAAAAACCGACTGTGCTTGTGATTAATTACAGTAATCCCTGGGTGATTGATGAAATTTACAATGACAAAAACAAAGGAAATATAAAAGCCGTTCTCGCCACATTTGGTACAACAATAGAAGCCGTACTTGATGTGGTTACTGGCAAATTTAATCCCACAGCTAAAATGCCTTTTACAACACCCGTTTCTGAAGCTGCGGCGCAAAACCAGCAATCAGATGTACCGGGCTATTTAAAAGGCGATGCTTATCCATTATTTAAATACAATGAAGGAATGAGTTATAGAAAAAATTAAATTATCAATCCGGATTTCAACAAACGAAGAAAAATTGGCTAATCGCCTTTATTGTTCCGGTAACGTTTGCGGAGATTTCAGGTTTTTACCCAATAGTTTTCATACATTTATTACCTGTTTTTTAAGGATTTATAAACCTCACCTCAATTTGTCATATGAGAAAATTCCTCGATGAAAATTTTTTGCTGAACAGCAAGGTTGCGCAGCAACTTTATCATGAGTTTGCTAAGGAGATGCCTATTATTGATTATCATAATCATCTCCCGCCGGATGAAATTGCCGCAGATAAGAATTTTGAAAATATTACAAAAGTATGGCTCTATGGTGATCACTATAAATGGCGGGCCATGCGATCAAATGGAGTCCCCGAGGAGTTTATTACGGGTAATAAAACTGATTGGGAAAAATTTCAAAAATGGGCGGAGACAGTTCCTTACACCTTGCGTAACCCTCTTTATCACTGGACACACCTGGAACTGCAACGATACTTTGATGTAAATGATATCTTGAATCCGGACACCGCAAAGAAGATCTATGATGAAACATCTGCCAAGTTGCAGGAAAAAGAATTTAGTGTAAGAGGTTTATTGGATAAAATGAATGTAAGGCTTATTTGCACTACGGATGACCCGGTTGATGATCTTGCTTATCATAAAAAAATAAAAAATGACAATTGGCATATAAACGTACTGCCAGCTTTTCGCCCTGATAAGGCCATGAATGTTGATGATGTAAATACTTTTAATAATTATCTCACCCTCCTTGAAAAGGCCTCTAATATTTCCATCAGCACCTTCAATGATTATATTGCTGCGTTAAAAAAACGACACGAGTATTTCGTAGAGAATCATTGCAGGGTTAGTGATCATGGGCTCGAAGAGATGTATGCAGAGGATTATACGCAAACAGAAGTCGTTGGAATTTTTGCTAAAATTCGTTCAGGTGGTGACTTGAGTTTAGAAGAAAGAAAGAAATTTAAATCAGCAATGCTGGTAACATTTGCAGAATGGGATTGGGAAAAAGGATTTGTAACAACTTGGGCCGGATACTGGTTGGGATAGCATTGGAGATTTTTCACAGGCAAAAGCCTTATCCAAATTCTTAAATAGGCTCGATACAAATAATAAGTTAGCAAAAACAATTATCTACAATCTCAATCCAGCCGATAATGAATTGTTCGCAACGATGATCGGCAATTTCAATGATGGCTCTGCTGCCGGAAAGATCCAATGGGGTTCAGCCTGGTGGTTCCTTGATCAGAAAGATGGAATGATAAAACAAATAAATGCACTCAGCAATATGGGTCTGCTCAGTAAGTTTATCGGTATGCTTACTGACAGTCGGAGT
>VBAS01000166.1:0-6424 GCA_005882975.1 Bacteroidota bacterium
ATCCTTCCTTACCTATCAACTTTTTATCAGTTCTAAAGCATAAGCCCTTGAACAGAGCAACATCCTGCTCATTTTGATTTCTAATTGCTATATGATAAAGACCTGTTGATCTCCCATTATGAATTTCGATCGCTTCGGCAGTTAATATATCCCCGATATGAACGGGCTTAATGAAATTGATGGAAGTGTCCAATGCAACAGATAAATTATTTCTATTGTTACAGGCAAAGGCAAATGCACTATCACCCAATGAAAATGGAATGCCGCCATGAACAATTCCAAATCCATTTACCATTTCTTTTCTAACTGTCATTCTTATTTTGCTGTAACCCTCTTTTATTTCCAACACTTCTATTCCCAGCCATTGACTGAAAAAATCATTTTCTATCATGTGGTCAACAACTTCCTGGTGGATCGTAGCCATAATAATTAGTATTTTATTCTCCGGTAAACTTCGGAATTCTTTTTTCCAAAAATGCTTTTACTCCTTCGTGAAAATCTTTTGTGCTTGCTGCTCTCTGCTGGTAAATATCTTCATCCTGCAATTGTTCTTCCAATGTAGCCTTCCCCGAATGACCAAGTAATTGCTTTGTATAGGCAAGACCTTTTGTTGGCATCTGTGATAAATAGGAAGCGATATTCATTGAATTTTCAACAAAAGTTTCATCGGGGAAAATTTTATAGATCATACCAATTCGTTCTGCTTCTTCTGCTGCTACTTTTTCGCCAAGCAACATTAATGCACTTGCTTTTTGCCAACCGATCAATCTTGGTAAAAAAAATGTGCCGCTGCTATCGGGTATCAAACCAATTTTCGAAAATGCCTGTATAAAGGATGCCGATATTGATGCAACAACTATATCACAACACAAAGCAATGTTTGCGCCTGCCCCGGCAGCTACGCCGTTCACTGCCGCGATTACAGGTTTTTCTAATTTCCTTATTCGTGAGATGATCGGATGATAATGTTCTGAAAGAATTCGTGTCATACCAGGTCCGTTCGGATCAGAAACTTCAGTAAGATCCTGGCCCGAAGAAAAACCTTTACCAGCGCCGGTGATATAAACACATCTTACTTCTTTGCCCTGGCATTCATCTAATTTATCCTGTAACAGCAAAGCCATTTCACGATTGAATGAATTCAATTTATCAGGACGATTCAATGTGATAATACCAATGGAGTTTTTTATTTCAAAAAGAATGGAGCTCATTAAATATATTTTGTTTTACCTGGTACAGCGATCGGATAAAAACCATCGGCATCAGGTAATGTTGGTGGCATTGCATCCCAGGCAAATTCTTTGGGCATCATATTTAAACCAGAGTTTATTAATTTATCCCACTCCAGCATTTGCCCTGAATAGGTTGCCATTCTTCCCATGATCGCAGTCATCGTACTATGCGCACCATATTCAGTATTATTAAATTTGTATTCACCTTTTGCAATGGCTGCAAACAATTCATCATGCTCAGTTTGATAAGGGTCGTTCTCTCCTTTTTTGTCAAATTGAAATAACACTTTTCCCGAATGATCTTTAATATTTGCAGCGCCACAGAAAATTTTTCCTTTTGTGCCGATCAGTAGCTCATCAACTTTACTCATCGTACCAGGAATATGCCGGCATTGACTATTCAATACTGAACCATCTGCATATTGAAACTCTACATAATGATGATCGAAGATCTCACCGTATTCTTTTCCTTTTCTTACCTGCCTGCCACCCAAACCCTGTGCTTTTACAGGATGACCCCCTTTAAACCAGTTGATGACGTCCATATTATGTATATGTTGTTCTACAATATGATCACCGCATAGCCAAACAAAATAATACCAGTTGCGCATTTGGTATTCCATTTCTGTTTGTTCAGGTTTTCGCATATTCACCCAAACACCATCATTATTCCACCAGGCCTGTGCTGATGTGATATCACCGATCAACTCTTTTTTTGCATATAACTCACGATATGAATTTTGATAATGGCGTTGTAATCCAACGACTACATTTAATTTTTTTGTTTGGCGATCTCAGCGGCATCCAATACTCTTTTTATTCCTGCCGGATCAGTGGCAACAGGCTTCTCCATAAAAATTTGTTTACCCTGTTTTACCGCTTCTTCAAAATGGATGGGACGGAAACCCGGAGGTGTAGTTAATATCACTACATCTGCATGAGCCATTGCTTTTTTGTAGGCGTCGAATCCAACATATTTTCTTTCTTCGGGCACATCAACCCTGCTTTTAATATTATTATCACCCGTCATGTCTTTAAAAGAGTTATCGATCCTGTCGCGAAAAGCATCGGCCATCGCAACTAATTTTACATTTTGCTTTGTAGAGAGAGCTTGCGTGGCCGCACCTGTACCACGTCCTCCACAGCCGATCAACGCAACTTTAATTGTATCCTCAGCGCCGCTGAAAAAATTTGCTTTTGATAATAATGGGGTTGCCATTACTCCTCCTGTAAGCAATGCGGAAGTTTTTACAAAATCGCGACGGGAGTTTTTCTTTTCTGTATTCATGATAAAGTGGTTTTTTAATTTGAAAGATATAAGGTAAAGAATTTTTCTATTTCATCCGCTGATGGTTGTTTTAAAGGCCTGACTAACCTGAATCCGGCAAACGGTGCATCGGTAAGCCACCATTTGCTTTTTGGTATTTGTGGATCACGTTTATTCCATTCGGGTAACCATTTTGTCCTGTTGGCACAACGAAGTTCGGTTGCATCGTCAGCGTAAGATCCTCCTTTTAATAGCCTTGGATGACGGCTTGCGGGTTTTAATTCAGGATCAGCGTTCACATCTTTCATTTTAGTAAAATAATTTTCATCGTATTGATCCATCACCCATTCGCTAACATTTCCGAGCATATCATATAACCCAAACGCATTTGGTTGCAATTGCCCGACCTTATGATATGCAGCGTTACTGTTTTTACCATACCATGCATATTTTTCAAGATCACTTTCATTATCACCAAAAAAATATTTCGTTGAAGAACCAGCCCGGCATGCATATTCCCATTCAGCTTCTGTTGGCAGGCGATAAAAAACTCCAGTTTTATTATATAGCCATCTGCAATACATTACGGCTGTTCTCTGTTGCATACTGTTTACAGGAAAACCACCTTCACGACCCATATCCCAACTAAGATCGATGTATTGAGGGCTTGGTCTTGTAATAGCATCCGTTCCTAAATTCTGGCTCGTGTTGGCGTCTTTAAAAAAAATATCAAATTCATCGTGTGTTACTTCGTAAATGCCCATCCAGAAAGGAGAAATAGAAAAAACCTTTTGCGGTCCTTCATCTACATCTCTACCTTTTTCATTATCGGAGCTGCCCATTGTAAAGCTTCCGCCTTTGATAGGAACCATTTTAAATTTTAATGAAGAACCTTGTATGACCTGCTCGTATGCTTTGAACGATGTATCTGTTTGTGATACTCCTTTTTGTTGAGTAAGTATAAAAAGTATATAAAGTATAAACAGTCTTTTATTCATATGGCATCGCAAGTTAGCAAAGTCAGGATTGTTTCTTTTGAAAATACTTGTCGAAACTTTTTGATTTATAAGTGATGATCTTTTCCCCGTTCATTGTTGCAATAAGTATTGCAGCATGTTCTTTTTTAGCAAGCTTCAATGCCTTTTTTATTGGTAAAATGCTACAGGCTGTTGCGAGCCAGTCAGCATCTGCACCATATTTTGTAATAACAGTTACGTTTCGTTGAGAAGTGACTCCATAACCCCTTTTTGGATCTATGATATGTGAATATTTTATTCCATTATGAATTGTGTAACGATAAACATCTCCCGAAGTGGAAACTGCACAATTATTTAATTCTAATTTTTTATCCCATAATTCATTTTCACTTTCAGGAAGATTGACACCGATGGTCCAGCCATCTTTTCCAGGAGGTGAATCACTTACAACGATATCGCCACTTGCATCAACTAATGCACTGTTGATGTTTTTAGTTTTTAAAAACTCAATTACCCTTTGCGCCACATAACCAGGAACAATGCCTCCAAAATCTAACCTGATACCTGGTTTTTTAAATGAAATTGTTTTTGAGCTTTCATTGATAATTAGATTTTTAAAACCAGTTAGCTCTTTTGCTGCTTTTATTTCTGCTTCAGAGGGAAACCTGTTTTCTTTTTTGGCTTTTCTCCACAGTTGCGTTAAAGCGCCAATTGTTATGTCAAATGTTTTATCTGATCTTTCCCAGACATCTTTTGATCTTACGATCATTGAAAATAATTCATCAGAAATTTTTATATCAATTAGATTTTTTTGCAAAGCTAATCTGCCAACTTCGCTTTCTGAACGATAATCACTGAAAATATTATCGAGAGAATCAACAATTAAAAAACATTCTTTTGATAGCGATACAACTTCAGCAGAATCTGTATGATAAAAAATTATATTGAACGACGAACCCATCTTGTTATTGGGAAATTCAAACCTTTTCAGTTGAGCTGAAAGAGTGAATGGCAATAACAAAAGAAAAATCAATCGCAACATGAATGGGATGTCTTACATTTAAGTTCTCAAGATAAAAGTTTATGGAACGCAGAAAATTTATCCGCAATAGTTTTTTAACCGGCACAGCAGCTATCACCGTTGGTCAATCGTTTGCAGAAAAGAAAAAAGAAGTTTCTTTAACGGAAGGTAAGCCGTTTAATCTTCCTTATGCCATTCATGACGGTATGTTTAAGAATAATGCTGGTGATGATTTTCTTGACCAGATAAAATGGGCACATGAGCAGGGCTTCAGTGCTATAGAAGATAATGGAATGATGGAAAGACCTGTTGATCAACAAAAAAAGATCGGCGATCTTCTATCCAAGCTAGGAATGAGAATGGGAGTATTTGTTATTACTTCCGATAGCTGGCATTGGAAAACATCACTGACTACAGGTAAGCAGGAATTCACTGACCGAATGATAAAGGATTGCAAAGAAGCTGTTGAAGTTGCGAAACGTTGTAATGCAAAATGGATGACCGTTGTTCCGGGAAATTATGAAAGGAGTTTATCATTTGATATGCAAACTGCCAATGTGATAACAGCATTGAAAAAAGGAGCAGAGATACTGGAGCCGGCTGGATTAGTAATGGTGCTGGAATCATTAAGCGATAATCCAGATCTTTTTCTCCGGCATACTGACCAGGCGTATATGATCTGTAAAGCGGTTGGCAGTCCCGCCTGTAAATTTTTGGATGATATGTATCACATGCAACGTAATGAAGGAAACATTATCGCTAACATTGATAAAGTGTGGGATGAGATCGGCTATTTTCAGATAGGAGATAACCCGGGAAGAAAAGAACCGGGCACCGGCGAAATGAACTATAAAAATATTTTCAAACACATTTACGAAAAAGGGTACAAAGGAATACTGGGAATGGAACATGGTAATTCCATTGCCGGCAAAGAAGGAGAAATGGCGTTGATAAAAGCGTATAGGGAAGCCGATTCGTTTAAATAAGTTTTAATCCAAGGTTACATCATAAAGCTTATAACCCTTAAGTTGATAAGTAGACAATCCCCCATTTCTAATCCTAAAAATGTCATTGCCTGCCCGCATACAATAATTCTTGCTCCGAACTTCTGCAGGTCTTTTATCATAGTGGTATTAGGATTATCGATCCCATATTTTCTTTTATACTTTTCATTGTTAAGCAAAGCAAACAAGGCGCCTGCATGAACGATTACAACCACGTCAATATTTTTCTGTGGAACACCGGCAGCAACATGTAAATTTATTTTACGGGCAACTTCACCAATTCCTCCATTAATTTCATTTTTAGCAGTTTTCTCCTGGCCTTTCGCTGCAAATCCTGTTAGTTCCATTAATAATTTGTATTTCATATTTGGATCAGCCAACTCTGTTACATTTTGTACAGGAGCCACGCCGGCCCAGTTATAACCTTTGATCGCCGGAAACATCATTTGATATTTAGGATCACTGGTGTAAACTGACATCAACGGTTGTATTTTGCCATACACTGAATTTGCAATGTATTTATCAAGAAGCGACTGGGCTTCTTCGTTAGTCAGACTATCAGGTTTATCTTTTTTAAATTTTTCTGTAAACTCAGTATAATCTTTTTTGGATTGAGTGACAGCTGAAGTATCAAAAAATGCAGCAGCAACTTTTTTTCTGAATGATAATTGGTTGTAGGCTGTTGAATATTCCTGCTTAAATACCTGGTCAAATGATCCCGGCTTTTCTTTGTCTTTGATCATAGCGAGATCATAACTTCTGAGTGCCATTTCACCTGATTTGTCGTCATTTTTTTTTCGAAGAGAGTCAATTGCATCAAGAGAGCTTTTAAAATTATGCGCCAACGCATTGTAGTCAGCTTGTTTTTGCCAATCTTTCTTATTGTCTGCGGAAAAATTATTAATAACCTTCTCTGCAAGAGA
>VBAS01000166.1:6441-12177 GCA_005882975.1 Bacteroidota bacterium
TTTATCTACAGCAGCAGGATCATTATAAAAAGAGGCAGGAAAATAAAATTTCTGATTGGATGCTGAGCTATCCTCTGGTTTTGGCTGACCAACTGATGCGATTGCACAAATGCAGCAAAACTGGATCGTAAATAAGAGTTGTCTCATAATTAGTAGTTGTCGGATGGAATAAGATTTGATGTCCGTTAAATTTATTCTTTGAATATACAGATTCCCAGTAAAAACTCAACTGAAAATGCAGCCCAATAAAATAAGTGCAAAAAATTAATGACATTTAAAATAATCAAATGGCTCTTTACAATCATCACATTGATATAATGCCTTGCAAGCTGTAGAACCAAATTCGCTGATGCGATGTGTGTGATATGAGTTACAATGGGGACATTGTACTGCCTCGGCAGCGGCAAATAATTTTTGATCGCAAACCTGTTGCCTGGGATTTGGTGGAGCTATTCCGTACTCTTTCAGTTTTCTTTTTCCTTCCTCACTCATCCATTCTGTTGTCCAAGCAGGAGAAAGTACTTGTGTGATCTTTATTTTTTTAAATCCTAATGTAGCTAATTGAATTTTTATAGTAGCAGAGATCATGTCCATGGCGGGACAACCTGTATAGGTTGGAGTTATTACTACTTCTAATTCTTCTTCATTCATTTTTACATCTCTAACAATGCCAAGGTCAATGATCGACAATACAGGAACTTCCGGATCGTTGATCTCTTCCAGGTAAGAATAAATAGTTTGTTTATCTATTTGATGTGTTGTCATGATAGTTTTCCAAGATAAATAAGTGTCAATCCAATGAAATCAAAAAAAGCATGGACAAAGACACCATACCACAAATTTCGGTTAAACTTTAGTATCAATACATGATATATAGCACCCGCAATAGCAGTAAGTAATATTCCTTTTATACCTTGTTGAAAATGGTAAAGGCCAAAAATGATGGTTGTCAGGATAAAAGCTACGGGTGTACTCAATTTGCCTTTGAATATTTTTTCAAGCCGGGTAAATATAAAACCATGAAAAATAATTTCTTCATAAAAGCCCCCGACAAGAAGGGCTATGATCAGAATAATAACATAATTAACAGGACTATTGCGAATGTTTGAAAAATCAGACAGGTCTATTTTGCCCGATGGAAGAATGCTATTGATAAACGGATCCTAGGCAAATCTGAAAAAGAGGGAAAGAGAAATGGCTGCAACGATCCCTATCCAAATTGCTTTTATTTCAAATCTTTTGAAGCTGAAAAAAATATCTGCAAAGGTCTCCTTGGAAACGTATTTTAGAAATAACCAAACTACAACAAATATAACTATGGGGTAAATAAAAATGGTGAGATTAGCATAATGAGGTACAAAAAAACAAAATGCAATTGCAAGGATCGATAGAAAGATCTTTAACGCATTTGATGATCCAGTTTTCAAAATATCACTGTTGCATTTTAAATTACCAATCGCATCCGGGATAAGTCCTTTGCATGTATTGTAATTCGGTAAGAATATTAGAAAGATGTTCACTATGATTTCCTTCCTTACCGCCTGTTTGCATTAATGTGGCCCCCCAACCCCCCGAAGGGTGGATTAAAGAAGCTTCACTAAATATGTCGTTTACTTTTTTTTGCCATGGCTCTTTCAATTTAGAAACATCAACTCCGAAGCCTTCACTCGAAGCTCGAAGCTCATAGCTCGTAGCTGAAAAAAATTCATCTGTATATTTCCATAATTCATCAATTGCTTTTAGCATCCGATTATGACTTTCTTCTGTCCCATCGCCTAATCTTATTACCCATTCACTGCTCCATCGAAGATGATATGTAACTTCTTTTAAAGACTTTTCTGCAATAGCCGCAAGTTGGTCATCCTTGCTATTTTGCAATTGTTGAAATAATAAATATTGATATTGACTAAAGAAAAATTGTCGGAGAATTGTTTGTGCCCAATCACCTTTCGGCTGTTCAACAAGCAAACAGTTTTTAAACTCTTCTTCTTTTCTTAAATAAGCCAACGAATCTTCGGTTGCATCATTGCCGATCAAAGTCGCTGCATACTGATAAAAATTTCTTGCCTGACCGATCAGGTCAAGTGAAATATTAGTGATAGCAATATCTTGTTCCAGTACTGGGCCATGTCCGCACCACTCTGCATTTCGCTGACCGAGGATCAAAGAATTGTCCGCCAGGTGTAATATATAAGCCTCCCTAAATCCCTCCGAAGGAGGGACTTTTGAAGATGCATTTTTGTTGAAAGCGTTTTCCATTTATTGTGATATTCATAAGCCTCCCCTTCGGGGAGGTTTGGTGGGGCCTTACATTTGATTCACTTCATCCGGCAGATCATAAAAAGTGGGATGACGATAGATTTTATCAATGGCCGGCTCAAATAATTCTCCTGCTTCTTCAGGGTTGGATGCATGAATATATTTTGATTCAACAACCCAAAGACTTACTCCTTCCATTCTTCTGGTATAAACATCTCTTGCATTCTCAATTGCCATTTGTGCATCGGCTGCATGCAGACTGCCTACATGTTTGTGATCGAGTCCTTGTTTACTTCTGATAAAAACTTCCCAAAGCGGCCAGTCGCTTTTAGCTTCGGAAGAAACGATATTACCACCTGCTTTATCTTCTGGAATATCTCCGTAATAGAATTTTCTTAAATAATTTTTCATTATTAATTCTTAACCTGCCGGCCGGCAGGCGGGTTATTAATTAAGCAGCAGTTTGCTGCTTTGTTTTTCTTTTTTCAGCAAAAGCGGCTGCCGCTTCCCTCACCCATTCTCCTTCTTCCCATGCTTTTTTTCTTGCATCTAATCTTTCTTTGTTACAAGGGCCATTTCCTTTCACTACATTCCAAAACTCATCCCAGTTTATTTCACCAAAATCGTAATGCATTCTTTGTTCATTCCATTTTAGTTTATCATCTGGAATTTTCATTCCTAAAACTTTTACCTGCTCCGCACACATATCAACAAAATTTTGCCGAAGCTCATCATTCGTTTTTCTTTTTATTTTCCATTTCATGCTTTGCTCACTGTTGGTGCTTTCACTATCATGCGGGCCAAACATCATCAGCGATGGCCACCACCAGCGATCGATCGCATCCTGGCACATTGCTTTTTGTTCATCTGTTCCTTTGCTAAGCATTAATAAAATTTCAAACCCCTGCCGTTGATGAAAACTTTCTTCTTTACAAATTCTTACCATTGCTCTTGCATAAGGACCATATGAAGTTCTTGTCAGCATTACCTGGTTCATGATCGCGGCACCATCAACCAACCAACCAATAGCGCCGATATCAGCCCATGTTTTTGTTGGATAGTTAAAAATGGAAGAATATTTTGCTTTACCACTGTGCAGATCGTTGATCGTTTCTTCTCTTGTGATTCCTAAAGTTTCGCAGGCACTGTATAAATACAAACCATGACCAGCTTCATCCTGAACTTTTGCGATCAGGATCGCTTTTCTTTTTAATGATGGGGCTCTTGAGATCCAGGCACCTTCTGGTAACATGCCTACGATCTCACTATGAGCATGCTGACTTACCTGGCGGATATTTGTTTTGCGATATGCTTCGGGCATCCAATCTTTAGGCTCGATCTTTATCTCGTTGTCTATTTTCTGCTCAAATATTTTTTCTCCGAAGGAGTCCTTTTGGACAAGATCATGCGTCTGCATTTCCATGAATTTAGAAAGCAAATCTAACGAAAACCAACGGGTGTTAGTTTATGAATGTGGCATGTATCAGAAAAGGAGGAAGAAGAAAAGCTTGTGCGAATGAAAAAAGGAAATAATTACAAAATAATCTTAATCAAGAATTCCTAAATAGAACACCTTCTATCTGAAAATAGTATGGTTTTTGATGTTATGCCATGTCATCAACCACTAACCAATCATGCAAGAGCTGCGCACATTGGATAATACCCAGCTAATTGATCTATTAGCACAATACACTTCTGATTATACAAAAATGATTTCTGAAAACATGATGGGAGACGATTACGAAAAATGTAAGTTGACAATAAAAGCAATTCAAACAGAGATTGATGTAAGAAAAACCAATGGAGGTAATATTTCGGCTGAAAGCAGTATGACCAGGCCTCCGGATTTTTCATGATCATAGTTTTCATAGACTCTGATTAGTAGCAAACAGCCCCCATTTATGTTGGGGGCTTTGTTATCCAGGATATATAGTTGCCCCGATTACTCTTATTTAATATCGAAATCAACAATCACCTTTTCAGTTTTAGGATGGCTTTGACAAGTAAGAATATATCCCTGTTCTATTTCTTCATGCTCCAATCCCCAATGAACATCCATTTCCACTTCGCCTTCTGTAAGTTTTGCTTTGCATGTGCAACACATACCGCCTTTGCACGCAAAAGGAAGATCAGCTCCTTTTTTTAATGCAGCATCCAAAATTGTTATATCGCTATTCAAGGAAAGATCAAAATCAAAACTTCTTCCATCAACTTTTATAGTGATCTTACTTTGTGGGCCTTCTTTAACTCCTGACTCCTGGCTCCCGACTCCCGACTTCTTCTTTTGGCCAGACGTTGTGAACAATTCAAAGTGTATTTTCTTTTCGCTGATATTCTTTTGCTCCAAAAAGTTTTTTACACAAAAGATCATTTCTTCAGGGCCGCAAATAAATATGTCGTCCATCTTTTTATAATCGATCAGTTTTTCTAATTCGGTAAGCTTACCAATATCTATTCTGCCAAAGTTGATGGGTGTTTCCGTTCTTTCGCGACTAAGAACATTTATGAAGCTAAAGCGATCAATGAATTTATTTTTTAATCCTTCCAGTTCCTCAAAAAAAATGATCGAGCTGCGACTGCGATTTCCATACACTAATGTGAATGTGCTTTGCGGTTCTGTTCTTAAAGTTGTTTTTATAATTGATATAACGGGAGTAATGCCGCTGCCTGCTGCAAATGCGAGATATTTTTTTTTATTGGTCGGATTAAGCTCAGTAAAAAATTTTCCAACTGGCTCCATTACATCCAACTCGTCTCCTTCTTTTAGATTTTCATTTGCAAACGAAGAAAATAAACCACCTTCGACTTTTTTTATTGCGACTTTCCATTTTTTATCAAGCGGTGAACTGCAGAGTGAATATGTTCTTCTAACTTCTTCGCCAGACAGGATTGTTCGCATGGTGAGACTTTGCCCTTGCTTAAATTGAAAAGAGTTTACCAGAGATTCCGGGATCTCAAATTCCACCGAGACACACTGATCTGTTTCCTTATTGATTTTTTTTATTCGGAGCGGATAAAAATGAATGGACATATTCTATTTTCTCAATCCATCTACCATTATTAAAACCATATTATCTTCCAGGTCTTTTGCGCTGATCTTGGCAGTGGAACGGTGCCAGCTTTCAATACCATTTACTGAATGAAGCATTATAAGGACAGCGGTAGGCGCATCGATCTTTTTGATCTCATTTTTTGAAATACCTTCTTCAATGATAGCAGCAAAACGTTTGCGGTAGCTGCGACGTTGATTATGAAAATTAGAAAGGTAAGGCTCGTCAAGGTGTTTCCATTCACGATCACAAACGATCACCTCTTCAAATGTTTCGATCATTTGTTTGATATGAAAACGAAGAAGTGTTTCAATTTTTTTGATCGTGCCTTGGTTGCCGGATTCCAGTTCATCCATAAAAATGGTAAAACGGTTGGCGACATCAAAGCAAATACTTTCCAGCATTTCATTCTTTGAACGAATGTGAT
>VBAS01000167.1 GCA_005882975.1 Bacteroidota bacterium
CAGGTCTTTGAAAGCAAAGCCATCAATGGTAATAATTTTTATACCTGAGGTCGTGGAATACCCCAATGTCTGTCCGCTCTTATTTGTTACTATAGAAATAGTCCCATTTGTTTTTTCACTCCAGTTCTGAGCATAAAGTGTTGTGGTCATTAATGAAGCAGAAACATAAATGAATGAAGTGATCTTTTTCATTGCGATCGGTTTTATAATGAGGTATTTTTTATTTGGTAGCCGGCAGTAGTTTTTCATGGCATCGTCTGTTGCGTCGCACACTTCAACTGAAATGCATAGTTGAGCAATGAACAGAAAGTACAAGAGTGCCCTTCGCTTCGCTCAGGGTAAACTGTGCAACAGAAGTTGAATAGCGAATCAAAGCCGGGAACATAAAAATTTATTCAATGAGATACTATAACATTTCCCGAAAAGAAAAAAAATCAATAATTCTTCTTAGCCAGATAATCTCTGCTGATCGTTAAACTTTCAAACATATCTCTCTTGCTTGTATCCTGCTCAACAAACCAATATTTCAGCCCGGCTTTTTTTCTTGCTTTAAAAATTCTATCAAAGTCAATAGTGCCATTGCCTACTTCTGTAATGGCTTTTGTTCCAGCTTCCATATCTTTTACATGCCACATTGCAAAGCGGCCCGGATATTTTTCAAAATAGGCCACGGGATCCTGTCCGGCTTTGGAAATCCAATACAGATCCATTTCCATCTTTACCAGGTCGCCCGGAGTATTTTTTAAAAGAAAATCATAAACTAATGTGTCATCGAGTTTTTCAAATTCGAAATCATGATTATGATAGGCAAATTGTATTCCAGCTGCTTTCGTTGCTGTGGCTGCTTTCTCAAACATCGCAGGTAACGATTTATATATCTCAGGAGTCCGTTCATTTGGCATTAGATAGGCACACACCATATATTCAGCACCGAGTGCATGCACATCTTCAATAGCTTTATCCCAGCCTTCTGATATTGTTCCTTTATTTTTCATCGCAATGCCGGTATTGTGATGGGAGCTGAGCACTTTTATACCTGTATTTCCAAGGATTGTTTTGAACTCACTTGCAGTTTTTCCGAAGAAGGTTCCGTTATATCCATAGAGCTCAATATTCTTATAACCCAAACCAGCAAGACGCTCCAATGTTCCTTCAAGGTTCTTTGAAACAGCATCGCGGACGGTATAAAGTTGAACATTCAAAGACTTTTTTTTGAATTGATCAGCGAGTAGTGGACTCATGTATAAGCCTGCTGCACCAAATGAAAGGTTCTGTATAAAATGTTTTCTTTTCATGGTATCGTTTGTTTGACGTTTTTAAATCGATGTTTATGCTTTCAGCATTTTGCTTAAGTAATTATAGCTTGATGTGATGCTTGCCATCGCATCTTTCGGCATATCATGCTCAACAAAAAAATGTTTCATACCCGATGTGGATGCCATATCAAAAATTCTTTTATAATCGATCGTTCCTTCACCAACGGGCAAAATAACTTCTCTTTTTGCATCAAGATCTTTTACATGCCATAAAGGAAAACGACCGGGATTTTGCTTAAATAACTCAACAGGATCTTTACCGCCCTTGGTAGCCCATGCAAGATCAAGTTCCATTTGCATCTTAGTTTGGGATAAAAATAATTCATATGGATTTTGCCCTTCTACTGCACGAAACTCTGCATCATGATTGTGATAAGCAAAACCGATCTTAGCTTTTTTACAAGCTTCATCTGTTTTATTCAATACTTCAATAGAAGATTTTATTTCATCCAGTGTAGTAATAGGAGTGTTGGCACAAACCAAATAATCAACACCTCCTTCTGCAGCTTCATCAACTAACTCTTGCATATTATCACGAAGGTTTTTCATTGTAGGAATTGTGATTGGTTTGCCATCGGCACCAATTGGCATTTTAGCACCAGGAGGCATTTTAAATGGAGCACCGAGCACATGATGCGATTTCCAACTCATACCTATGTCTTTTAAAAATTTGGCAAACTCTTTTGGCTTCATTCCGTAATAGCCACCTTTTTTACTGAATGCCGATTCAATTTCCTTGTATCCAACTCCGGCGATCTTTTTTAAAGTGCCATCTACATCATTATCTATTTCATTAAAAAATGTAAATAGCTGCAAGCCAATTGCTGGTTCTTTAAATTGTGTTGCAAAGCGATCAAGTGAATTATTACCCAATAGGAGGGTGCCAAGCAATGCAGCACCTGATGAGTGTATAAACTGTTTTCTTTTCATGGTAATTATTTTTTCTTGTGCTGTAACATCCAGCTTAGATAATCTTTTTCTGCAAATGCATTTTCCCAACTATTATGGTTGACGCCGGGGTATTCAGAATATTTTACTTCTGCTTTTAATGACTTTAATTTTTCTACCATATCCCTGGAAAGTTGAGGATTCACAACGGCATCTACTGCGCCATGAAAGATCCAGAATGGAACTTTTGCAACTCTTTTATCATAACGATTTACATCACCACCACCACAGATAGGTAACGCGGCTGCATACATATCAGGATAGCGATACACTGATTCAAATGTTCCCATTCCTCCCATAGATAACCCGGAGATATAGACTCTTGATTTATCAACTCCTTCTTCATTCGATAACTTTTTTACCAAAGCATTGGCGGCAGCTAATGGCCAGTTTGGTTCAGCTGTGTAATCAAATTCAATTGTAAAAGGAGTAGTTGTTCTGTCAATTTTCGTTACAGCCCAGAAAGATTCTTCAGGACATTGAGGAAAGACTACGATCGCAGGAAAATTTTTCCTGTTCTCCGGAGTGATAAAAAGTTTTGAACCCCAGGTCAATTGTTTCTCATTATCCTTTCCTCTTTCTCCAGCTCCGTGAAGCAATAGCAATAAAGGATACTTTTTATTCTTATCATAATTTTCAGGATAAAGAATGCGATAAGGCAACACTTTTCCCTCAGCAAAAACAAATTCTTTTTTCTCATAAATATCCAATGCATGATCAACCGCTTTTTTGTTGAATAGACCCTGAACCCCCATCCAATCATAAAATCGTTCGATCCAATTATCAGTTGGTATATTTTGTTTCTTCATACCAAAACCATGATTGCCCCTGGCATACATGTGCAGTTCTGCATCATGTTTTGTTGAGAGCCATTTATTGTACAGATCGATACTATGTGGCGCAAGACCAAGCCCGTCGTCAGTTGCGGTTACAATAAAGATCGGTGGAGCATCTTTTGCAACTGAGCCAATCATGGTTGAAGGAAAAAAGGGATAGATCGGTGCGGCAAAATCTGGTCTGTTTTCTTTTGTATAATCAAACAATGTTGATGATGCCACTGTACCTCCTGCCGAAAACCCCATTATACCGATCCTGTTTGCATCAAGATTATATTCAGCAACATGTTTACGGACATAAGCAATTGCATTTCTTCCATCAGCAATTACAAGGGGCATAACTTTGCTTACATCATCTTCAAAATCTTTTTTCCCCATTTTAGCTGCGAATTCTGCCGTAGGATCATTTGAAAGCACATGGATCAACCTGTACTTTAAAACAAAACATGTTACACCTTTTTGCACAAGCCATTTCGCTACATCTAATCCTTCACTATTAATTGATAGGGCGAGAAAACCTCCTCCAGGGGCAATAATAACTGCAGTGCCATTAGCTTTACCTGCTTCAGGTACGAAAACAGTAAGTGTTGGCTTTGTTACATTGAATACAACTTTTGTTTGCCAACTATTGTTATCATTTTCTGCTTCGTTCCAGTTCCAGCTTTCAGAACCCGGAGGAGGTCCATCATATAACGGAATTACTTTTTGCTGGGCATTTACAGTTATGAATGTTATTATTAAAAAACTTAAAAAGAGGAAGTACTTTTTCATTTGGAAAAAATTTGTTCAATTAAATGTATTAAACTTTCCAAACAAAACCCTCTGTGTTTGCAGAGGGTTTGTGTATTGGGCTACTAAAATGCTTTTTTTAATTCATTTATTGGAACCTGGGGCACCAATGCCTTGATACATTTTTCTGTCACTACATCTTTAGCTAAGCTGAATGAAGCAGTTTGTTTGATGCGGGCAGAAGAAGAACCAACTTTCACGGTATAAGTCCCTGCATCAGCGATCCATGAAGTTGCATCAGTATTAAAGGAAGCAAGATCATTTGCCGAAATGGTAAAAGTCAGTTGCTGCGATTGACCTGGTTGCAACAAATTGGTTTTACCAAATGCTTTTAATTCCATTGAAGGTTTATCCAATTTGCCAGATGGTGCACTGATGTACAACTGTGCAACTTCTTTACCTGCAACTTTACCCGTATTGGTAATAGTTACTGTGGCAGTAATTGTTTTGTCAAGTGATTTTGAACTCAGGCTAAGATCGCCGTATTTAAAATCAGTATATGAAAGACCATAGCCAAATTCGTAAGCGGGTTTTACATTAAATGAGTTATAATATCTATAACCAACATAGATGCCTTCATCATAAGTAACTTCAGCGGGAGTCATTTTCATTCCGAAATTTCCTGTAGTAGCTTTCTCAGGAAATTCTTTGCCCGGAAAAGTTTTTGCTGACGGAACATCTTCATATTTCATCGGGAAAGTAGTAGCGAGTTTTCCGGATGGGTCCACTTTCCCACTTAAAATATCCGCGATTGCATTACCTGCTTCTAATCCTGGTTGCCATGCGAGCAGAATAGCATCTACCTGGTCTCTCCACCTTGCAGTTTCAATAACACCGCCGATGTTCAATACCACAACTACTTTCTTATTTTTTGCATGAAAAGCATCAGCCACATTTTTTATCAATGACTTTTCAACTTCAGATAAATTAAAATCATTTTCAACCTTCCTGTCTTTTCCTTCTCCTGCATTTCTGCCAATTGTAATTAATGCGATGTCAGACTCACCTGCTTTTTTTGCCACAAGATCATTGCTTATAGTAAACTCCGGCGCAGGAGGAGTAGGATTCATGAACTCCTGGAACATTGGTTTTTTCGGATGTTTAATTTTATAATCATTAAGATAAGCCGTGTAACCATTTTTTATTTCATCATCCAGCTTATATCCTGCATTTGTTAATCCCTGCGTCAAAGAAATTGTGTAGGCTTCATTTACATCTCCACTCCCTGTTCCGCCGGAAATAATATCATAAGAAGTGTTTCCGAAAATTGCGATGTTTTTTAAATTTTGTGCAAATGGCAATGCGGCTTTTTCATTTTTCAATAACACCATGCCATCGGCAGCTGCAGTTCGTGCAATTGTTGCATGAGCTTTCAGGTCAGGAGCATTACTGAATTTATAATTTTTATACGCTTGTGATCCAAGAATATAATTTACGATCCTTGTGGCATTTTCATCAAGCACTTTTGCGTCCAATGATCCGCTTTTTACAGCATCGAGTATGGCTTTACTTTGTGCAGCTGTGCCCGGCATCAGCAGATCATTCCCAGCTTTCATCTGGGCAACAGGATCTTTACCGCCAAACCAATCTGTCATTACCATACCTTCAAAACCCCATTCTTTTCTTAAGATCGTTGTAAGCAAGTCATAACTTTCAGAAGCATAGTTTCCATTGATATAATTATATGAACTCATTACGGTCCATGGATGTGATTCTTTAATCCCGATCTCAAATCCTTTCAGGTAAATTTCTCTGAATGTTCTTTCACTTACAAGTGTATTAACTGTATTACGATTTGTTTCCTGCTCATTACCTGCAAAATGTTTGATAGACGTCCCCACGCCATTGGATTGAATACCATTTACCATTGCCGCAGTCATTTTTCCTGTCACAAGAGGGTCTTCAGAGTAGTATTCAAAATTTCTTCCGCCAAGTGGATTACGATGAATATTCAATCCCGGACCAAGGATAACATCAACACCGTATTCTTTTACTT
>VBAS01000168.1 GCA_005882975.1 Bacteroidota bacterium
CTACGTCATTACATATTGTTGGACTGACATTAGGTATTACCGTCTGCTTGCTCATCGGTCTATTTGTAAAATATGAATTGAGCTTTGATGCTTATGAAAGTAAAGCAGCCAGAACGTATCGCTTAAATACAGTATGGGTCGATTTTGGAAAAAAAGAATTTCATTTTTCAACACCTTTCCCTTTAGCGGATCAAATTCGGAAAGATATTCCGGGTTTAGAAAATGTAACAAAAACCCATTCCCCTTTTCAATCAATAATTCAGATCGATCCTGATAAACGTTTTAAACAGGATCATGTTATGATGACCGATCCTGAATTTCTTGATGTGTTTGATGTTAAAATTGTAAAAGGAAATGCCTACGAAGCGTTAAGAAAACCTTACCAGGCTGTATTAACAGAAGAGACAGCAAAAAAATTCTTCGGCAATGAAGAACCAATAGGAAAGACATTTACTTACAATGATAGTTTTAATATTACGGTAGGCAGCATAATAAAAAATTTTCCTGGAAACACCCATTTAGCCCCTTCCATGTTGCTGTCGTTTTCTGATAATGAGAAATATTTGATGACAAGTACCAAACATTATGGCTCAGTATCGGGAGGATCAACCTTTATTGTTTTACCCAAAGGAACTAAACCCGGCGCTGGTCTTAATGCAGGATTGAAAAGTATTTATGACCGGTTTCTGAATAACCAGAAATGGATGGGAAAGGACTCACATGTGGAAACGGAAATTCAGCCACTCAGTGATGTTCATTTCAATTCAAAATATGCCGGGGGTGGTGAATTGGTCAAAGCCATCAACACACAATGGCTCTGGTTTTTTGGGGCTGTTGGCTTTGCAGTGTTAATATTAGCTTGTATTAATTTTGTTAACCTATCCACTGCACAATCGCTTACCCGTGCAAAAGAAGTTGGCGTACGCAAATCTATTGGCGCCGGACGCTTCCAGTTGATAAGACAATTTCTTAGTGAAGCATTGATGCTGGTTTTATTTGCCGCAGTATTAAGCATTTTTATTTCCAAACTTGCATTACCCTATATAAATGATCTTACGGGTAAGCAGATCACTTTTGATATTGTGAATTCTCGGGGTATAATGATCTCGTTATTAGCAGGTATTTTTTTTACTGCTGTACTGGCTGGTATCTATCCCGCATGGATCATTACAAGATTTCAACCAGCATCTGTTTTAAAATCCGGTTCTGTAAATACAAACCAAAGAACGCCATTGTTAAGAAAAGGACTGGTAGTAACACAGTTCAGCATTTCAGTTTGTTTGCTCATTGGGTTACTGTTAATAGGTAAACAAATGAACTATATGGCGCCATAAGGATTTGGGGTTTGATAAGGACAATATTATAATGATGCAGATACCTGAACAAAGTAGCATTGCAAAAAAAGAATTGTTTGCTGCAGAGTTAAAAACTATTCCCGGAATAAAGGACTGGTCATTTTCAACAAGTCCTCCGAGCGGAGAAGGACATTGGGGTACAAGGATGAGTCTTATAGGTCGTGAAGACCCCAATCTGAAGTCTGTAACTACTATTATGACTGATGATAAATATTGCCAGGTGTATGGGTTGCATTTGGTAGCAGGCAGATTCTTTACAATTGAAGATACCAGTGCAGTATCCAGATCAATACCGGAAGATCTGCGTTTCCCAAAATCAGTAGTTAACGAAACATTAGTAAAGGAACTTGGGTTTGCATCAAATGAAGAAGCATTAGGTAAAAGATTCTGGATCGGTATGAACGGATGGCACGCAGAAATAACAGGGATAGTTTCTGATTTTAATATTGGTTCGTTACATGAAGCGATCAAGCCTACTTTGATCACTCAATACACTCCATTCGCAGATAAGGTAGGGGTCAAATTACAAGCAGTAACAGACATACCCGGAGTGATCAGCCAGGTAACCACGAGCTATAAGAAAATATTTCCCGAGGGAATATTTGAATATAATTTTTTAGATCAGGAGCTGGATGCCTTTTATAAATCTGAGATGAGATTATTTAGTCTTTTCAAAATATTCTCTGTATTAGCAATGCTGATATCTTGTCTTGGTCTCTGGGGATTAATAACATTTGCAGCACAACAAAGAACGAAAGAAATAGGGATAAGAAAAATACTTGGCGCTTCGGTACCTAATCTTGTTTCTATGCTGGCAAAGGATTTTATCTTATTGGTGGGCATTTCCATTGTTATCGCAGTTCCGTTAGCGTATTGGGGAATTCATAAATGGTTACAGGATTTTGCATTCAGAATAAATATTGGATGGACAGCATTTTTTATAGCCGGGGCGTCTGCGATCTTAATAGCATTAATAACGGTAAGTTTCCAGGCGATCAAAGCGGCGATCACAAATCCTGCAAAGTCACTACGAACTGAGTGAGCAGTGACGAAGTCCCGATTATTTCGAGCGAAGTCAATTAAGAACAGAATAATATTTTTTATGATTAAAAACTATTTCACTATCGCTGTTAGAAATTTCTGGAAACAAAAAGTTTTTTCGGTGATCAATGTTTCCGGTTTAGCAATTGGCATCAGCGCTGCGTTGGTTATTTACCTGTTGGTGCAATTTGAATTTAGTTTTGAGAAATTCAGAAAAGATAATGACAGGATTTACCGGGTGATCACGAACATAACTTTTCCCGGCGAAGCAATGTTTAGAAATTCAGGTGTGCCCATGCCCTTACCAAAAGCCTTGAGAACAGACCTAACCGGTATTGAAACAGCTACTCACTTTATTACTACTTATGATACAAAGGTTTCAATGCCTGTGCCAGGTAGTCAATCCCCGGCTGAATTTAAAAAGCAAACCAATATCATTTATGCTGATGAATTTTATTTTTCCTTATTCGAATCCGAATGGCTGGCAGGTTCAAAACAAACGGCATTAAAAGATCCATACCAGGTGGTGTTAACTGAAGAAAGAGCTAAAACCTATTTTGGAAATCTTCCGGCTAACGATATTATCGGCAAACAAATAACTTATGATGATAGTATTAAAACAACCGTTTCAGGAATTGTAAAAGATCAAACTGAGAAGGCAACAGATTTCCGGTTCAAGGAATTTATTTCAATGGCGACCGTAATGGCAACCGGCTTGAAAGATCATTTCGGTAACGATTGGGGAAGTATAAATTCAGCTTCCCAGTGTTTTGTAAA
Source organism: Bacteroidota bacterium (assembly GCA_005882975.1). Lineage (GTDB taxonomy): Bacteria > Bacteroidota > Bacteroidia > Chitinophagales > Chitinophagaceae > VBAS01. The sequence goes on from VBAS01000168.1 coordinate 3,174, forward strand.
ATTAAAAGAAGGAACAAGACCTGAACAACTAAATGCGCAGTTCCCCATGCTTCGGGAAAAATACAGGGATAAGAAAGAACAGGAAAAAGATGATACAAAACATCGTTTGCAATCTATCAACGATATTCATTTTAACGCCGATTATGGTTCATTTGACAATGTAGGTCGCCAGGCACATAAACCAACTTTATACGGGTTGCTTGCAGTGGCTTTATTTCTTTTATTACTGGGTTGTATCAATTTTATCAATCTTACAACTGCACAATCAGCACAAAGAGCAAAAGAAGTGGGAATAAGAAAAACGCTTGGCAGCGGAAAACGGGAATTGATATTTCAATTTCTTACTGAAACGTTTATACTTACCTTATTGGCAACCGTACTTTCAATTGCCATTCTTCCCTGGTTGTTAAAGATCTTCAGTGATTTCCTGCCACCAGAAATAAATTTCAGTTCCATCGATCAGCCTCATGTATGGATGTTTCTTTTAGTGCTCGTTTTGGTTATGACGGCCTTCTCGGGTTTTTATCCTGCAATGATCCTGACAAAATTCAAGCCTGTTACTGTTTTAAAAAATCAAGTGCATGCTACTACTTCGAAAACAAGGAAAGCATGGTTGAGAAAGTCACTGACTGTTACACAATTTGTCATTGCACAATTTCTCGTTATTGCTACCCTGGTAGTAAGCAAGCAAATTAATTTTTCATTGAATAAAGACCTGGGGTATAAAAGAGATGCGATAGTTTATTTTCCTACTGTGTGGAATTTCTTTTCAGATAAACCAGACAACAGGCGATTTGCATTACTTGAAAAGATAAAAGAAATGCCCGAAGTAGAGGCAGTAAGTTTAGCAAGCAGTTCGCCTGCACACCAGGGCTCATCTTCTACCACTATGAAACTTGATAATGGAAAAAAGGAAGTTGAGTTAATGATCGAAACAATGAATGCTGACCCTGAGTATTTCAATATTTACAAACTAAAGCTTATAGCCGGAAAGTTTCCTGAACAAAGTGATACGTTGAAAGAATATGTGGTCAATGAATCTTTTACAAGATCATTTGGATTCACAAAGCCTACCGATGCAATTGGGAAATTTGTAAAGCGGGGTAATAGACTTGTTCCGATCGTTGGCGTATTAAAAGATTTTCATACAAAATCAACTCACGATCCCATAAAGCCAGTTACTTTTTCAAGTGCTCGTAAAAATAGCTATACAATTCATATTGCACTAAAGTCGCAGGCAAATTCACCTGGATTATGGAAAACAGGGCTGGAAAAAATTGAAAAAGAATTCAAGGAATTATATCCTGATGATCCCGAATTTAAATATAAATTTTTTGATGAATCGATCGCTGCATTTTATAAAAAAGAACAGGATGTTTCAAGATTATTAAAATGGTCAGCAGGACTTTGCATCTTTATTAGTTGTCTCGGTTTATTAGGGTTGGTTATTTATACCACTAATTCCAGAACAAAAGAGATAGGCGTAAGAAAAGTTCTTGGCGCTTCGCTGGTGCAGATCGTTTCTTTATTATCAAAAGACCTGTTGTCGCTTGTATTGATCGCATTCATTATTGCTACACCGCTGGCATGGTTAGCAATGAATAACTGGCTGCAGGATTTTGCTTATCGCACCAATATCAGTTGGTGGGTTTTTGCGGCCTGCGGAGCCAGCATGCTGACGATCGCTCTTATTTTATTAAGCATTCGTACGATCAGAGCTGCTTTGACAAACCCGGTAAAATCATTAAGGACTGAATAGAACCACGATTAATAAGATTTAAAATGATTGTGAGGAAATATTTATGAAGCAAGCTGTGAAATAAAAATTTGGCTTCTGTTGCGTCGCACTCTTCAGCTGCAACAATTCTGCTGAGCAGAATTAATGTGGTACAAGAGTGCGATCCTTCGCTTCGCTCTGGATAAACTGCGACGCAATTTTCCAATGATGAAGAGAAAGGCGAACGGAGCGTCGCAAGGGACGATAAATAGAATTACAAATGTTGATACTATAAAAGTATAGTTATGATAAAAAACTATTTCAAAACTGCCTGGAGAAGTCTTTGGAAAAATAAAACCTTCTCGGCAATAAACATTTTTGGTTTGTCGGTTGGCGTTGCCGCATTTTTATTAATAATAAATTATCTGCGGTTCGAGTATAGTTATGATGATGCTCATGTAAAGAAAGACAGGATATACCGTGTGCCGATGATGACAAAGGAAAAAGGTGGCAAGGAACAAACCTTTGCATTTACATATCCTGCTGTTGCTCCGGCACTAAAAAAAGATTTCCCGGAAATAGAAGAAGCAGCACGATTTCGCAGGCAAGGAGGTATTGTAATTTATAAGGATCAAAAGATCATAGAAAGCGGAACGTTATATTATGCAGATGCTTCATTGTTTAATATATTTTCATTTCGATTTGTAAAGGGAAATGCTGCAACCACTTTTAAAGAATTGAATGATGCCGTGATAACAGAAGAAACGGCGAAAAAATATTTTGGTAACGAAGATCCGATCGGTAAGCCACTCCATTATCGTAATGAGGATTATATTGTAAAAGCAGTGCTGGAAGATCTTCCTGCTAATTCACATATTCGTTTCAATATTATCCTGAACTATGAAAAATATATACAGCTCACACAAGGAGCTGCAAATACAAGCTGGGGCTGGTCTGACTTTTATACGTATGTACTATTAAAACCCGGAGCCAATGCAAAAACATTAGAAGCAAAGCTCCCCACATTTGCTGAGCGGTACATGGGTACAGATATGAAACAGCGGGATTATCAGAATTCATTTTACCTGCAGCCATTAAAAGATATTCATCTGCGTTCTAAGTATGATTATGAAATGGCTGGCAATGGAAATTTTTCTTATCTCAAATATCTGGGCATTGCCGCTTTGTTCATACTCTTTATTGCATGGATCAATTATGTAAATCTTTCTACAGCACATTCTCTTGATCGTTCGAAAGAAGTTGGAATAAGAAAAGTTGTTGGCGCCGGAAAATTTCAGCTTGTCCGTCAATTCCTGGCCGAGTCTTTTTTTCTAAATATAATTGCGATAATAATAGGTATCCTGGTTTTCAGGTTAACACTCCCGGCATTTTCCAACCTTGTAGAAAAAGACCTGGACAGCTTAATAGTGACCGATTGGAGATTTTGGGTATTTGTAGTAGTAATTTTTTTATTGGGAACATTGCTTGCAGCTTTTTACCCGGCATTTGTTCTTTCATCGTTCCAGCCAATTTATTCTATTAAAACTTCACAAGGTGCTTCAGGAATAAAAGGTGGTAAGGATTTTTTAAGAAGATCATTGGTGGTGTTACAATTCATTGCAGCGATCGTTTTGATCACTGGTGCCCTGGGTTTTTATAACCAGCTTCATTATATGCAAACCCGTGATCTTGGGGTAAACATAAAACAGACATTGGTAGTTCAGCAATCAGCAAACACTGATAGTTCAAGTATTCCTTCATTTAATTCTTTTATTAATGATTTGACCGCTAACCCGGCAATTCAATCTGTTACTGCCTCTACTTCAGTGCCGGGAGCAGAAGTAGGTGGATCGTCTGACTATGCTTTGAAGAATTCACAATCAGGAAAGCGATGTAGAAATTTTGGTGTTGATAATAAATTCATCGATGCCTATGGTTTAAAGATAGTTGCGGGCAGAATTTTTACCAATGAGAAGCCTGCTGTCGATACAAATGTTTTGGTGAATATTATTCTTAATGAAACGGCTGTAAATGTTTTTGGCTTTGCAAAGAACGAGGACGCTGTCGGCCAATATATAGATGGAAGCGGCTTCCATTGCAAAGTGATCGGTATAGTGAAAGACTATCACCAGGAATCTTTACAGAATAGTTTTGACCCGATCGTTTTCTATCCTGAAGAGGAAAGAAACTTAGGAAATTTTTCTTTGAAGATGAATACAACTAATCTTCCTGCATTGATGGATTTTGTTAAACGA
>VBAS01000169.1 GCA_005882975.1 Bacteroidota bacterium
AATATCCTCTGTTGTATAGCCAACTGCTATCTGGTATTTTAAAATTGATTCATCACTCAGGTGAGTAAACGTGACACGCGGCTCAGGCAATTCTTCCAAACGGATCTTGTATTGATTCAGCCAGTCACCATAAGGCTGGTTAGAACAAATAGTTTGTTTCAATTCATCGTCACTGATGATTCGGTCCTGCTCCATATCCACGACGAACATTTTTCCCGGCTGCAAACGGCCTTTCTCTAAAACTGTCTTCGGGTCAACAGGCAATGCACCTGTTTCACTCGCCATTATCACACGGTCATCATTCGTTACACAATAACGGGAAGGACGCAAACCATTTCTGTCAAGCGTAGCGCCGATCATCTTTCCATCACTAAAACAAATTGATGCCGGTCCATCCCATGGTTCCATAATAGAAGCATGATATTCATAAAATGCTTTCTTCACGGCGTCCATTTGTTCATTGCCATCTCATGCTTCGGGTATCAGCATCATCATTACATGCGGCAGGCTGCGACCCGTCATCGTCAGCAGCTCGATCATATTATCCAGGCAGGCCGAGTCCGACTGGTCATTACTAACGATCGGCACCAGTATCTCCATTTCTTCATTGGTAAACAAAGGCGAAGTAAAACCCTGCTCACTTGTCTTCAGCCAGTTCAGGTTTCCCTGCAGTGTATTGATCTCACCATTGTGAGCAATATAGCGGAAGGGCTGTGCCAGCCGCCATGATGGAAATGTATTAGTAGCAAAACGGCTATGCACCAAACCAAATGCACTCACCACTCTTTTATTGCTGAGGTCAGGATAGTACTGGCGAAGCTGCATGCTGGTCAACTGCCCTTTGTACACAACTGTTTTATATGAAAGCGAAGCGATATAAAAACCGATCGCATCTTTTTTCACCGTGTTCAGTATCGTATGCGTTGCATATTTCTTCAGTACAAATAATTTCCGTTCAAACTCATCGGGGTTCTTGATATGATCGGGACAGGCAATAAATACCTGTTCTATTTCCGGCTCCACGCTGAGTGCAGTAGGGCCAATGCCATCGGGGTTCACCGGCACTTTGCGGTAACATAAAATTTCCAGTCCCAGTTTATCGGCAGAGCGGTTCAGAATATCACGGCACTCTTCACGCAGGCGGATCTCTTTTGGAAAGAAGACCACACCCACTGCATAGCGGCTATACGCAGGCAGGTGCACACCGAGCTTTATACATTCATCAAAGAAAAATTCATGCGGAGTTTGTATCATGATGCCGGCGCCATCACCTGTATTTACTTCGCAGCCGCAGGCGCCGCGATGTTCCATATTTTCCAATACGGTAAGTGCATCCGAAATATGCTGGTGACTCTTGCTGCCTTTAATGCTGGCCACGAAACCAATGCCACAGGCATCATGTTCAAAGCGGGGATCGTACAGTCCTTTGTTGCTTGCCATCGTTGAATGGTTGTTTTTTGTCATCCCGAGCCGAAGCAAGGGATGTTTTTTTATTATCCCGGGCTAACCACAAAGTGAGTAGCGAGGGATCTATACGAAATATTTTTTCTTGGTAACTGTTAGCTGGCAGGCAACATTTCGAAGATACGAAAAATGTGTTTTTTAACCCACCTGAGCAGTAGGGTATTTCAAACTTTAATCCACATTTTTTCCAATGAGCAAACGAGTGTTTGTAATAGGAGAGTAAAAGAATTATTATATTTATCGATCGAGACCATCAAAGCTTCCACCGCTTTGCGAAAATATACGTGTGATTGAATGAAATGTTGGGGCTATGATCTGTAGCAAATAAATCAACAAGAGTTCCGGCTGCTTCGGGCTACGCTATCGCTTCGGTACTCTGCTGCGCTAAGTACTAAACCCTTCGCATCCGACAGCCTTTAAGGAATAGGAATTTGATGAGCAAGGTTAGTCTTGAATTATAAACCATTTGAACTATCTACTATGATTTTGAAAAAACTAATAATCACAAATTTTCGAGGAATTAAGGATGCGATTACCGTAAACTTTGATTTATTCAATTGTATAGTTGGCCAAAATGATGCAGGCAAATCTACTATTCTAAAAGCATTAGATGCTGCGTTAAATGAAACTGCATTGTCAAGATCTGATTATAACGTGGAAGCAAATACTAACCAAATTATAGTTGAATTATATTTTGATTGTAATAATATGGAATGTTCCTTAGGTGAGGAAATACTTACTACAATTGAGAGAGAAGAACTAATCAATGGGGATGGGCTACTTGTTTGGAGAAAAGTATGGAATGTGACTGATAATAATGTTTCTAAACCGAAAAATTCAATAGTGCGAAGAAAATATGTTGGGAATAGTGATTTTATTTTTAAGACAGAAGCTCAACTTATAGCACAGTGTAACACAAACAATATTGTAACTATCAAGGGTAACGGCGAAGAGTATAATAATGTTGAAAAAAGGCAAAAACTCCGAGAGTATAATCATCAAAACAACGTTGTTTTTTCATATGAAGTTGAAGAGGTTCCCTCAACTGGGACCTCTAAAATTAAAACGATCGGAGACTCTATTAAAAAATTATTACCCGCATTTCAATATTTTAAGGCCGATACGTCATTGTCAGATACTGATTCAACGATTCAGAAGTATTTCAAAGAAATGGCATTTAAACTTATTGACGAGGAAGTTGATACCGATGAAATGGAAGATACTATTAAGGAACAATTAGGAACAGTTTTGCAAAAGGTTACTGACAAAATAAATGATGTTGTAAAATCTACAGAAAAAGTTGAGCCTAAAATCGAATTTGATTGGAGTAAATTAATATCCACATCCTTTGTAAGTACTTCTTCAGGGAATGATATTCCACTAAGCTCTAGAGGTGATGGTTTCAGAAGAATTACAATGATGGCATATTTCGAATATTTAGCAGAAAGTGAAAGAACTAATGAAACTCAACAGATAATTTTCGGATTCGAAGAGCCGGAAACATTTTTGCATCCTTCTGCTCAGGAAAATTTATTTGATAAGTTAAACTCATTAGTACAGAATGGTTATCAAGTTATCACATCAACACATTCCCCTACAATAGTAGGGAACTCGAAAAGGCATACCATAATTCATATATCTAAACCTAATAATATTTATACAATTAATCAGACTAACATAGATTTTCGTGAATTGGCAATAGATCTAGGGATAAAGCCTGATAATACTTTTACTCCTTTATTTTCAACTTCAAGATTATTATTTCTGGTTGAAGGTATAGATGACGTTAATGCTATGCATCATAAAGCAATATTATATAAACAGGCTGGTTTGATTTCTCACACTTTTGAGGAATTAAATATTAATATTATTCCGATTGGCGGTTGTGGTGGAATTAAGCATTGGGTAAACCTTGATTTATTTACTAAACTAGAAAAACCATTTTTTATATTTCTTGATAGTGATAAAGAAGATGCCGCTGCGATTTCAATTAATGAAACAAATCTAACAGAATATGGACTGACCCTTGGCACAGATTTTTTGGTAACCAAAAAGAGACAACTTGAAAATTATATTCACCCTACAGCATTAGTGCGATTAGTGCCTGACGCAGTTATTACTTATGCAGACTTTGACCACGCAAAGAATTTTTGTAAGGATTATCCAGATAGTGCTATTCGAGGTCAATTGGGCGGTAGTAAAGTGGTTCATCGGCATTATTGTAATTTAACTTTAGATGAACTAAGAATGACATGGTTAGTTGGTGTAGATGATGAGTTCATTAATCTCTATAATATAATTGTGGCTAAACTTAATTAATTAGCTTATTTAAAATTTAAAAATGGAAACGGTATTATTAGTTGTGATAATAGTAATATTAATTATTACTCTTTTTTTTTCATATAAAGCTTCAAATTTAACAAATGATAGCAAATCGATTGAGTTAAAGAATAAAATTGAAAGCATATCGAATGAAATAAATCGAATTGAAGCTTCGGTGAAAAACGAAATTGCAACAAACAGATCAGAAACAAATGATGCCTCTAGAAATACAAGGGAAGAGCTGGGAAATTCTTTAAAATCATTTGGCGATTTGATATCGGGTTCAATCAAAAACTCAAATGATCTTCAGAAAAATCAATTGGAGTCTTTTTCTAATTACTTAAATGCACTTACAAAAACAATAGAGGATAAACTAAATAATTTGATTACAACTGTTGACGGCAAATTCGTTTTATTTAATGAAAACAGTAACAACAATAGTAAAGAAAGCCGTAAAGAATTAAAAGAAAACTTAGATTCTTTCAAGGTCGAGCTAAACATGGCGTTAAAAGATTTTAGCGATAGGCAAAGAGATAATTTTAGTGAGTTGCAAAAAAACTTGAATACACAGAATACTACAGCTACAACAAAACTTGATGCAATAAGGGATACAGTTGAAAGGAAAATTACCCAGCTTCAAGAAGGAAATGAAAAGAAGCTTGATGATATGAGAAAAACGGTCGATGAAAAGCTGGATGAAACACTTGAAAAACGTTTAGGGGAATCATTTAAACTTGTGAGTGAAAGATTGGAGGCTGTGCATAAAGGATTAGGAGAGGGTTTAGGCGAGATGCAAAATCTGACAAAAAATGTTGGTAGTTTAAATAAGGTAATGAGCAATGTAAAATCTAGAGGAGTTTTAGGAGAATATCAACTTCAAAACTTATTAGAAGATTTACTTACAAACGAGCAGTACGAAAGAAATGTAAAAACAAAAATAGGAAGTGGAGCAATCGTTGAATTTGCTGTCAAAATGCCTCACGGGAATAATTATGAAAAGACACTATGGCTTCCAATAGATTCAAAGTTTCCTAAGGAAGATTATGAGGCATTGGTAGACGCTTATGAAAAAGGGGATTTGGAAAAAATTGAAGAAATCAGAAAAGCATTTGTAAAAGGCATTAGAAAAAGTGCACAAGACATTAAGGAAAAATATATTGACCCACCCAATACAACTGAATATGGTATTATGTTTTTGCCCTACGAGAGTTTATTTGCCGAGGTTTTAAGAACACCAGGGTTATTTGAGCAACTTCAAAAAGATTATAAAATTACTATAACTGGTCCGACAACACTGAGTGCATTACTGAATAGTTTACAGATGGGGTTTAGGACATTGGCTATTGAGAAAAGAAGTGGTGAAGTCTGGGATTTGCTCAGTGCAGTTAAAACTGAGTTTAATCAATTTGGAGCAATTCTCGAGAAGACGAAGAAAAAGTTAGAAGAAGCAACAAACACAATTGATAAAGCAGGTGTAAGAAGTAGAGCGATTGAGAGACAATTAAGAAAAGTACAGGAGCTACCGTCAACGGAAACAATAGCGAAAGTTGAGCAGGAAATTGTAAATGACAGTAAAGATATTCAAGATGATTTAGAAAATTTAATAGTCAACCCTGAAAACGAAGAATGACATCTGAGTTCATTTCATACTTTGATGAAGGGAGTATCAAATAGTTTATCATGCAGGATTTGAAATCGAAAATCTATAAATATTTTGATGAGTTTGGTATAAGGGGAAGAGTTACTCAAAATCTTGTCATATCATTAAATTCGAAGGAGCTAGAACCGGAAGTAAGCACGCCTAAAAAATTCCACGCATCGAAAAATGAGTTTGGTTTATCTCAGGAANNACAACAGGTGTCGATATTGTTTCAACTGATAAACTTGATCAATTTTCATCTCTTAATGGCGTGCCATTTATTGTAAAATTAGAAAGTGGAGGATCTTTTGAAGATGCTTATTTGTTGGCTTTTGGTAAAATCAATGGCAATGTGAGAATAGACAACAAACAAATTAATTCTCTTGGCAATATTGAAGAGATTAATGGTGACATTAGATTCATTAGCTCATCAATAACTTCTTTAGGGAAATTAAGGAAAGTGAAAGGATCTTTTTGGATTAGCCATCATCCACCATATACAAACCTTTTAGATTTAAATGATCTAGAATTTGTAGGGTTCAATTTAAACTTGCAATATTCTCCGATTAAAGATCTTGCGAAATTGAAATATGTTGGTAATAGTTTAATTCTTTCAGGAACAAGAATTGAATCTTTGGGACAATTGGAAGAGGTAAAAGGTAATATCATATTGCCAAAGTATTTGAAAGGAATAATTGACCTTTCAAAAGTAAAAGTTGGTGGAAAAATTAGGTATGTTAATGACTAGTATTCCATTCGCAGTTGTCGGTAGTGTTCTCAGTTGTCGGTAGCGTTCCTTCTTTCTTCAAACCAATAAAGAATATTTAAAAAATATTGAGTCGTTATGCTTAGTTTGTAACTAAGCCTGCCTACCGGCAGGCAGGCATCTGCTCCGAAGGAGCAGCAATTAAATCGACTGGCGCCAAGCATTTCTACTTTTTTTCTTTGTTGGACATGGACAGTCGTTAAATAAGTTAGGGCTGTGTGTTAACAAGTCTCCTGTATGAGATTTGGAGTGACAAGTTTTAGATAATACACATTATGGAAATTTCCTGAAAACAGAGTATCTCAGTAAAATTTCAAGAAATACAAACAAGAATCCAATAACCAGGAAAGGCAAAAATTGTTCTTCAACCCTTGTGGTTATGCTCGTTTGAATAGTTGATTTTTCAAGATGGCTGATATTTTCAAATGCCTCTCTAAGATCTTCACCATTACCTGCGTGACTGTATTGTCCACCTGTTCTTTCAGCCATTCTCACTAAAAATTGTTCGTCAAATTCAAAATTTCGCTCCCGGGATGGAGTGCGCCGTGTTACATTAATTTTATTGTTTGATCCGATCCCAATTGTATATATTTTTATGTTGAACACCTTTGCAAGCTCAATTGCAGTTTCCGGCGAAATGGCTCCGGACGAATTAACTCCATCTGACAAAAAAATAATAATTTTAGTTTTACTCTTACTGTCTTTCAATCTGTTTATACATGTTGCAATACCCGTTCCTATAACTGTTGCGGCGCCTGTTAACTCGGTGGTTGTAATATTATTGATTTGCTCAATTAAGGCACTGTTATCGGTAGTCAGGGGACACATAGTAAGACCATTGTTGCCAAAAACTACCAGCCCGATCCTGTCACCAGGCCTTTCCTGAACAAAATCTTTTGCTACTTCTTTTGAAGCTTCAAGCCGGTTTGGCAATATATCTGTATGATACATACTCCCGCTTACATCAAGACAAAGCATGATGTCAATTCCCTGCCCTTCAAAAGATTGATTTGAAAATTTAAGCTGAGGCCGGGCTAATGCGATTATTAAAAAGGACAAGCCGAAACAACGAAGCACAAATGGAATATGGAAAAAAAGGGATTTGATTCCTTTCGGTTTAAGAAGAAATTTAGTGGTACTGATCAATAGGGACGGCTTTTGCTTGTTGCTTTTTATTATGTACCAAATAATAAGCAGCGGAATTACTATCAGTCCATACAGTATCCAGGGATAAGCAAACTCAATATTTTTTAACCAGGTTTCCAATTCAGTTTCAATTTTTATCAGGACTTCCGGTCTTTAACCGGTGAAGTGCTTTAACAAAATTTCTGGCAGTTGAGATTTCTTCATTCTGCTTTTCAGCAATATCTCTGTCAGCAAACCTGACCGAATCAGCCTTTTTTACAAGCTCATAAAATGCTGCTTTGTTTTTTTTATCCAATTCTACCCCTTCCAGTATGCCCACCCACTCTTCCGTAGTACAGTACAATACGTTTATGTCGAATTCCATAGAAAAATACTGACGACATAGCTGATATAGCTGATGATAATATTCTTTAACTGCATCTTTATCCGGAATTTGCTTTTTTTCAAGCAGCGTTAATTGCTCCAGGATCCAATCAATGGAATTCAGCATTCCCTTTTTTTCTAACGTTTTGCTTTTTATTCTTCTTCTTTTTAAAACCGCCCATAATACAATTATCAGAACAATAAAAGCAATTAAAGCAATTACTGAATTTGTTTTTGTTTGTGAATGATCAGACTCTTTAGGGGTTTGCATGATATTTTTTATATCATGGTAATTTTTAAGTCGTGAAATATCTGCCGGGAATACTTTTATTTTAATAGATGGAGTATTTAAGCTAACCGGATTACGGGGTGATCTTTTGCTGAATAACACGTTAAATGCCGGTATATCCCAGAATCCTTCGTCAAAGGAAGTCAGTATATATGTTTGCTCATAATGATTTACTCCATTTTTACTTACGGTGTCAATTTTACCTCTTTCAATCACCTCAAAATGATTAAATGTATCCGGAATTTGAGGCCACTGTACAATTGGATGTTTTTTTCCATCTACATTATCTGCTGTTAATACTAATTTGATCTGCTCACCGATTATGATGGAGTTACGGTCAACCGATGCGTTAATGTTTTGAGCCTGCAGAAAGGAAAAAAGTTGAAATGTCTCAACAAGGAGAAATAATATAAAAAAATTTATTGCTCTCACCGTACTCTTTGAAGAAATAGTTTCTGTAATTCTGTTATATAATTTTTTCCTGTCTCAAGCAATAATAATTCTGCTCCAGCTTTCTTAAATGCCGCAGCCGCATAAGCAGAAAACTTTTGGAATTGCTCGGTATATTGCCTGCGAATAGATTTATCCCGGGTATTTAGCAACATTGTTGAACCCGTTTCAATATCTTTTACGTGAAGCCACCCTGCATCAGGTAGTTCCTGGTCAACTTTATCATACACTCTAAGTCCTATTACCTCATGTTTTCTCGACAGAACAGATAGCGCATTTTCATACCCATCAAAAGCAAAGTCACTTAATATAAAAACAATGCTCTTATGACGGGTTATATTATTTAAAAAATCAATCGGTTTAACCAGATCTGTTTTTGATGATGAAGAGTTGGCCGAAAATATTGTCTTAATTATATATTCCGTATGATCCGGGTTCTTTCCGGGTGGCAAGTATTTATCTGTTTTGTCACTGAATAATATCAGTCCGATCCTATCATTATTGAGGATGGAGGAATAAGAAAGATCAGCACAAATGCGGGTTATCATTTCCCGTTTACCCTGGGATGTGCCAAAAAGGGTGCTTGGGCTTATGTCAACCAGGAGATAGATAGAAAGCTCTCTTTCTTCTTCAAACAGTTTAGTAAAATAGTGTCCCATTCGTGCTGTTACATTCCAGTCTATAAATCTCACATCATCTCCCGGTACGTATTCTCTCACTTCTTTAAATCGTAAACCTGTCCCCTTAAAAGCGCTTCTATACCCCCCTGCAAATACATGGTTTGCCAACCATTTGCTTTTTATTTCTATTCTTCTTACTTGCCTTAATATTTCTTCAACTGACATCAAGGTGTTTTCACTTTTTTTTGAAGTAGTTCATCAATGATATCTTCAGAGGTTACTCTATCGGCCTGGGCTTCATAGGTCAGACCTATGCGATGTCGTAATACATCCTTACAAATTTCTTTAATATCGTCTGGTGTAACATAATCTCTTCCATCCATAAAAGCATTTGCTTTTGCAGCCATTGCAAGATAAATGCTTGCCCGTGGTGATGCCCCATAACTGATCTTGTTCTTAAAGTCGCCAAGCCCGTTTTTTTCGGGAAAACGAGTTGCAAAAACGATCCTGATGATATATTGCTCGATTTTTTCATCAACAACTACTTGTCTCACTAATTTTCTTGCTGCACGTATTTCTTCTCCTGTCGTTACAACCAGAATTTGTTCCAAAGGCTCCGCTTTAATCTGGTTACGGATTATCAATTGTTCCTCCATTTCGTTAGGATAATCTATTTTAATTTTTAACATGAATCTATCTAACTCAGCTTCAGGCAGCGGATAGGTGCCTTCTTGTTCAATTGGGTTTTGAGTGGCCAGAACAAGAAAAGGATCATCAAGTAAAAAAGTTTGCTCCCCAATAGTAACCTGTCTTTCCTGCATTGCTTCCAGCAATGCACTTTGCACTTTAGCGGGAGCCCGGTTGATCTCATCGGCCAGGATAAAATTGGCAAAGATCGGCCCTTTGCGAACGTCGAATTTGTTAAGTTCCTGATTATAAACTTTTGTCCCCGTCACATCTGCGGGCAAAAGATCAGGCGTAAACTGAATTCTGCTAAATCGAAGATCAAGGCATTTTGCCAGGCTCTTGATAGAAAGTGTTTTAGCAAGTCCCGGAACACCTTCCAGCAGCATATGTCCATTGCTCATTAATCCAATCAGGAGACGGTTTATCATGTTGTGCTGGCCAATAATCACTTTACTCAACTCCTGTCTGACGTCTTGAATAAAACTTGGTGTTTGCATAATCAACCCTATGGATAACCTGGTTTAATTATTATTAAAATTTTCTACTGATTCATCAGGAAATAATAATGCCATGATTCTTTAAAATCCGTTTTTTTAAATAATTACCCATTTTTAGTACAGTTATTGAAGTTTTAGTACAGTTATTGAAGTGGCTAAGTCAAGATCTAAAAATCTTCAGATAAAGAGCCGGTTAAAATCGTTGCAAAAATTTAATGTATTAATACAGGCTGATGTTTTCTTTCCAACATATTGAATATCTCAACTTTCTGTTTTTGCTTTTGGTCCCTGTGTCATTGCTTATTTATGCATTTTTCTGGAGAAGAAAGATCCAAACTACATTGGGAAACTCTTTATTGATCGCTCAATTTATCAGATCATTTTCATTACCATTATTTTTCATCAAACCTATAATAATATTAATAGCGCTGGCTCTTTTAATAATCTCAGCTGCAAATCCCCGAAAAATTATACAGGCAGAATCTAAAAACACAGATATTGATCTAATGTTTGCATTGGATGTCAGTAATAGTATGTTGAGTGCTGATATAAACCCAACAAGACTATCGGCAGCTAAAGAGTTAATTAAAAACCTGGTCAATACTTTAGATGTTAACCGGGTCGGTTTAATTGTTTTTGCAGAAAAAGCTTTATTGCAGTTACCGATGACACATGATACAAAAGCAGCTGAAATGTACATTAACGAGGTTAACACTGATGCGATTCCTCAACAAGGGACATCGATCGGCGACGCTTTAACACAATGTGACAAATCACTAAACCTCAATGAATACAAATACAAGACCGTTGTATTAATTTCTGATGGTGAAGATCATGATAATACAGCCATCAGTATGGCTAAGCAATTACGTGAAAATGGAGTGGTTGTCTATTGTATAGGGGCAGGTACTTC
>VBAS01000170.1 GCA_005882975.1 Bacteroidota bacterium
TGATTTTGAGGATATCAATTTATGCTTATGAAACAAATTTTACTCACTGTTATAGGGGTGGTATTTTTTTCGATCATTATTTCAGCACAAATTACCACGCCGATCATTAAGGCTGCATTTGGAGTAGATGCCGATCTAAGGGCAAACTATTTCAATGGCTTTGTACAAAGTGGAAATGATGATTGGTTTAATAACGGAACTGCCGGAACAGGATTTTTTGTCATCGATACTACTGGTGCTGCATCTATTGTTGCGGGATATTTGAGTGATGTTTCACCTTTTCCAAAAAGAATGAGGCCCTTATTTCGTTCCATGAGCAAGCCGAAGTTTACCGTAGTAAACAACAGGCTTTGGCTCGATGCAATTTTTGTTAGGGACTATCACGGTAATGATTCTACTGTATTTGTAATTAGTGATAAAAATGGTGACAGCCCTGCGGACTGGGATGCAGGCGTTCAAAACATTCCTGATAAAAATGATATCCTTGATATTTTTATGCATGTGAGAAGGGCAGGTCCTACTACAACAGACTCATTATGGATGTTCGGCGGACTATCCCTCGACAACACAACCGGAAACAGGTATTTCGATTTTGAAATGTATCAGACAGATATTTATTATGACCGGGCTTCTGGAAAATTTTATGGTTATGGTCCCGATGCTGGGCACACAAGCTGGCAATTTGATGCGGCTGGAAATGTAACCAGGCCAGGGGATATTATTTTTAGTGCTGCATACCAGAGTTCAACGCTAACAAATGTTGAAGCCCGTATTTGGATAAATAAAGCCGCATTGAGTATAACACCAGCACAATTCAATTGGTCAGGTCAATTTGATGGCGCCAGTGC
The DNA here is from genome assembly GCA_005882975.1 of Bacteroidota bacterium. Taxonomy (GTDB): domain Bacteria; phylum Bacteroidota; class Bacteroidia; order Chitinophagales; family Chitinophagaceae; genus VBAS01. The sequence goes on from VBAS01000170.1 coordinate 849, forward strand.
CGGTGCGGTTTATGGCTATGCCAGTATATTACCCAAAACTGCTGGTGCATACTATACAGGTTTAGGTAGCGGAAATAATACCTGGGCCGGTGCCTTTCAATTAGTATTGCAGGACAATAGTCTGGCAGTGAATTATGCCAAAGATCAGTTTATGGAATTTTCCGTGAACCTTTCCAAACTAGGGCTAGACCCTGTAACATTATTAGGCGGCGACGTGTGCGGTTCACCTTTTAACCGTCTTGTGGTGAAAACAAGAGCATCGGAATCCTTCACAGCACAATTAAAAGATTTTGTTGCACCTACTGATCTGTTCTTAGCTCCGAGAGCTAAAATAAATGCAGAGCTTCCTGTTTTCTGTGGAATGGCTGACACCATAGTAAGTGATGTTTATGTTTCCAATCCACATCCAACTTCTGTATATACATGGTCAACTATCGGAGGTAATATCATTTATACACATCCCTCTGGTACCTGGATACAGGTAAATCAACCGGGAACTTATATTGTAACACAACGATTGATGGCAGGTTGTAATCCTTATGCAACCGATACAATAACTATCCTAAGAGATGCCACTTGTCACATCCTTCCTGCAAGGTTTAGATCTTTTTCAGGAATTCTTAGTTCAGGTGATAAAAATGCAGAATTGCAATGGGCTATCACGAATAATTCAACTGTAAGATCTTTTGTAATTGAATCGAGAATAGATGGCGGAGCCTTTGTTGAAGCAGGGATCACGCAGGCTAATGGCCTAAAAGACGATGCTTCTTATAATTTTAATTATGATATTCCTTTCGGAACTTCTTCCTTTATCGAGTTTCGGATCCGAATGATAAACCAGGATGGATCTTTTTCATACAGCCGTATTTTAAGGATCAATGCGAAACAAACATTAACCACCGGTATTGCAATTGCACCAAATCCTGTCCGTGGAAAATTTCAAATGACCATAAGCTCATCATCGGACACACAGGCAAAGGTTTTATTTGTAGATATGCAGGGACGAACAGTATCGGTAATAAATCAAATGCTTAAGAAGGGCACCAACATATTTGCGGTTGAGATCAATAAAAATTGGCAGCCCGGTGTATATAATGCCTTATTAAAAATAAACCAGGAAACGCTTACTACTCGTTTTGTTGTTTTGGAATAGCATGTTTTTATAAATTGTTTTATTAAAGCCTCCCTTGCTGCAGGGAGGTTTTTTTATTTAAAAACTTTAAAAGAACAAGCCAGTACATTTGCAGGAATGTATACACTTAAAAAATCCCTGGGTCAACATTTCTTAAAAGATGAAAACATTTGCAAAAAAATTGTGGATGCTATACAACAATACCCTCATCAAAAATTGCTTGAGGTAGGACCGGGAGGGGGTGCGTTAACCAAATACCTCCTACAGATCCCAGCTATTGAACTTAAGGCAGTGGAACTTGATACAGAAAAAGTAGATTATTTGCTGGCCACCTATACCGATTTAAAAGGCAAACTGATCAATCAAAATTTCCTTGATATGGAAAAGCCTTTTAGCGAAAAGTTTTCTGTAACAGGAAATTTTCCTTACAACATTTCATCGCAAATACTGTTTAAGGTTCTTGAATGGAAAGAAGATGTTGAGAACGTGGTAGGAATGTTTCAAAAAGAAGTGGCACAAAGAGTGGCGGCTAAAGAGGGAAGCAAAACTTATGGCGTTACCAGCGTGTTGGTACAGGCTTTTTTTAAAGTTGAATATCTTTTTGAGGTAAGTGAATCATCTTTTACACCTCCGCCAAAAGTAAAAAGCGCCGTGATCAGGTTATTGCCTTTGGAAAAAATGGTTGCTATGAAAGATGAAGGGTCTTTTTTTCGGTTAGTAAAAGCATCCTTTAATCAACGCAGAAAGATGCTGCGAAATGCTGTTAAGCATTTATTTGATCCCGAAATTTTGAAAGATGAAATATTTAATAAAAGAGCTGAACAATTATCAGTAAAGGATTTTGGGGAGCTTAGTTTTAAAATGAAATAGGAGAATGAGTAAAGTTATTATTACAGCAAAGGCGCATGATTTAATGATCGATATGCTAAAGCAGAAAGGTTTTGAAGTTATCAATGCACCTGCAATAACATATGATGAATTATATAATGAAATGAATGAAGTAGAGGGACTCATAATAACTACACGAATAAAAGTAGACGCTGATTTAATTGATAAAGGAAAAGATCTTAAATGGATAGGCCGTCTGGGAAGCGGAATGGAATTGATAGATGTAAAGTATGCAGAAAGTAAAGGAATAAAATGCATCAGCAGTCCTGAAGGGAATAGAAATGCAGTTGCGGAGCATACGCTGGCATTATTATTATCACTGATGAATAAAATTCAATCAGTACAAAAGGAATTAAAGGAGGGTAAATGGTTGCGTGACGAGAACAGGGGAACCGAACTTTATGGTAAAACTATCGGCATTATTGGTTATGGGAATACAGGAAGCGCATTTGCTCAATTGCTCAGATCATTTAATGTAACAATATTAGCTTACGATAAATATCAATTTGGCTTTGGTAAGGACTATATAAAGGAAGCAAGCCTTGAGCAGGTATGTAGGTATGCCAATGCGATCAGCTTTCACATACCACTTACGGATGAAACACATTATTTAGGAAACCATGATTTTTTCCGCTCACTAAAACAAAAGCCGTGGATCTTAAATACTTCAAGAGGTCAAATTGTAAATACACAAGATCTGAAAGAGGCGATAATAAGTGGAGCAATAGCTGGTGCGGGACTTGATGTTTTAGAAAATGAAAGACTCAGTTCCTATACAACGGAAGAAAACATGTTTTTTCACTGGTTGCTGGATCAGCCCAATGTGGTCATTACTCCACATATTGCCGGTTATAGTCATGAAGCATTTTTAAAAATGAGCGAGGTTCTGCTTCAGAAATTAGGGTTTCTGTAAAAAATAGGAGACACTACTTTAATTATTTGAACCCTTTTTTATAAAAGATTCTTGAGAAAAACTTTATATTTTTTGATTCGTCTAAGTAAGTAATTTTCTATATTTGTATATATAAATGCAACGCTTCAGCAAACACTGAGGCGTTGTTATTTTTTTTGTCTGCAAACGTGACACTAGGCTGGTAATTTATAAAAGGAGGTAACAATGAGTAGTTTTAATTATGTGACAAAGGAAACACTTGAGCAAATGAAGATCGACTTACAGCGTATGAAATCCGTTGACCGTCCAGCGGCTTCAAGGGCCATTGCTGAAGCAAAAGAAAAGGGAGATCTTAAAGAAAATGCAGAGTATGATGCAGCAAAAGAGGCGCAAGGACATTTAGAATCAAAAATTGCGCAAATGGAAGGCATCCTTGCAAATACAAGAGTGCTTGATGAAAGCAGTATTGATACTAGTAAGGTTTCTATTCTTACAAGGGTAACCCTTACAAATCTGAATACTAAAAAACAAGTGACCTATCAATTGGTAAGTGAGAACGAAGCTGACTTGAAAATGGGAAAAATTTCTGTTACATCGCCAATTGGCAAAGGACTGCTCGGTAAAAAACCTGGAGAAGTTGCAGAAGTACAAGCTCCGGCAGGAATATTAAAATTTAAGGTAGAAAATATTTCACTTTGATCTTAGAAGGCTTTGCTCGGCTGACTACCGCAGATTTGTCCAGAAAAAATTCTTATGAAATGGAATTACTTTAAATCTACGATTCGCAATCTAAAATCTAAAATCTTTGGTGGCATGACGATCTTTTCAAAAATTATAGCCGGAGAAATCCCCTCTTATAAAATTGCAGAGAATGAAAAATTCTTTGCCTTTCTCGATATTTTTCCATTGCGTGAGGGACATGTATTAGTAGTGCCTAAAACTGAGATCGATAAATTTTTTGATCTGCCGGATGAATATTTGAAAGAAATGCTGGTGTTTGCAAAGCCAATTGCAAAAGCAATCGAGCGGTCTTTTAATTGTGATCGTTGCGGCATCGAAGTGGTTGGATTAGAAGTGCCACATGCACACATGCATTTGATCCCAATTAATTCTGCAAATGATCTGAATTTTACAAAGGAGAAATTGAAAATGACACCTGAACAAATGAAAAAAGTGCAGGAAACTATTGTAAGCAATCTTTGAATGAATTATAAAATTCATGTTCACGCCGCACTATAACTCAGCAGATAAATCTTATTTTCACGTTTTTCGTCAATCTTTATAGATTTTTAATATTCTTATTTATGAAAAAAATATTCTCATTCGTTTTAGGATTTGCTGCGTTATTACTATTCTCAGTAAATGCAAGATCACAGACGTTTAAAATTGGTGTATTTGATATTGATGTAATGGTGCAAGCAATGCCCGCCTACCATAATGTTGATAGCCTTATGCAAATTTTTGATCGTGATTCATTGGGATCTCTCCGCGAATATTATGAATCGGAATACAAACGACTCGACAGTACGTACAAATCTGATTCTGCACAGGTGGCTACCGGAAAAAAATCAAAACCAATTCTTGATATGGTATACGCCGACCGGCAAAAAGCAATGATCAACATTGTTTACTGGCAGCAGATCGCTCAAAACAAATCAAACGAAAAAAGAGGAGTATTGTCACAAGAGTTGTACAATGCGGTGGTCAATGCATATAAAAAAGTATTGGCAAGAAAAAAATATACATTGGTACTAAAACCTCAGACTTATGAGGGAGGATTTAAGATCGATAATGTTTTTATAGCTGTAGCGAGAGAACTTAAGCTTACAGAATTACCTCAAAACCTTCTTTACCTTGGTGACGATCCGGATCCAAAACAACCGGCAACACAAAAACCGCCCGTGACCAAGCCGAAGGGTTAAGTGAGAATGATTGCATTTTTATTTATGTTGCATCACCATAATGGCGGCAATCGTTTCAATTCCTTCCCATAGAAATTTTAACTGCACATTTTCGTTTTCTGCATGCTGATTGTTATCATAATTTACAACCGGAACGCTGATCACTTTCGCATTTAATGTTTTTTCAAAAAGATATAACGGCAAACTTCCCCCTGCAGATGGAAGCAGCACGACAGGATAGTCAACAGTTGCCTGCACAGCTTTTACCATGCTTCGTACAATTGGAAGATCAAATGAGGTTCTTTGTGCCGGATAGCCAGTAGTTCTTGTTATTTTGATCAGCTTGCTATATTTCGATCTTTCTTCATCTGTTGGTTCATGATCAATAATATGAAAACCATTCTTCTCAATATGCCTGGTCACTTTATTAATTTGCTTGTCAACTTCATTTCCTAATACAAGACGCAGGTCAAGCATGGCTTCTGCTTTGGTGGGAATTATGTTTGCACCAAGTTCTCCAACATCAGCACTTCTAATGCCATTTATATTTAATGTTGGCAAATGAAGTAATTCAAGAAAAGATCTGCCATTGCCTTCTGGCTCTGCAATTCCTAATTCTTTCTTTAATGTTTCTTCAACGTCCGGGATTTTTGACAAGGCTTCTTTTTCATTTGAAGAAAGCGGGATCACATCATCATAATATCCTTCAACCAAAATATGTCCCTTATCATCTTTCATACTCGCCAATAGCTGCACCAATGATAATGCAGGGTTTGGCGCCCAGTTTCCATAATTTCCACTATGCAAAGGACGTTTCGGACCATACACGGTCAAATTCATATTTACATCACCGCGTACGCCAAAGCTTATCATTTTTTTTCCTGATGCATGCCGCGGTCCGTCTATAATAACCCAAAGATCAGTTTGCAGCTTTTCCTTATTCTTTTTAAAAATTTCATCAAGATGTGTTGATCCCAGTTCTTCTTCTCCTTCAAAAAAAAATTTGATATTATGTGTAAGTGTAACTCCTGTTTTCACCAATGCATCATAAGCATTTAATATTGTCATTACGCCAGCTTTATCATCGGCGCTTCCTCTGCCTGCAAGTCTGTATTCAGGTGATATGTTTCCGGATACTGAAATTATTTTACCTCCTTGTTCAACAGGTTTATCAATAAAGACTGGCTCAAATGGTTGTAATCTTCCTGTCCATTTTGCAGGATTAACAGGTTGCCCGTCATAATGCGCATAGAATGACAATGTAGTTTTTGCTCCCGGAACTTTTATTTCACCAAATACAACAGGATTTATATTGGGAGTAGTGCCACTTAAAAATTCTGCTTTAATTCCCCGCTGTTCCATCATCATTTTTATAAACGCAGCATTGCGCAGAATGTTTGCTGTATCTCTTGTTACATTCGGAATAGCAACAAACTTTACGTATTCATCAATGATCTTCGATTCATTTTCTTTCCTGTATTGATTTATTTTTTGCTGTACGGTTTGAGAATGTGAGATCAAACCTGTTAGAAAACAGGCAAGCAGAAAAACAATTTTAAAATTCATAATAACTTATTTGACTGTAATTCTTGTTGGATTCTTTGTAATAAAGTCTTTCCAGCTTTTTAATGTGCCATTCGATCTTAGTGCAGGCCTATCCTGGAAATGATGACAAACTGCTACTGCCAATGCATCGGTTGCATCATAATATTGTGGTATTTCTTTTAAGGCAAGCAGGTGTTGCAGCATTTTCCATACCTGGTCTTTATCCGCATTGCCATTACCAGTAATGGATTGTTTTATTTTTTTAGGACTATACTCTGTTACAGGCAAACCGGCACTCATAGCTGCGGCAATAGCTACGCCTTGTGCCCGGCCAAGTTTCAGCATGCTCTGAACATTTTTACCAAAGAAAGGAGCTTCGATCGCAAACTCATTTGGCCGGTGTTTCTCGATCAACTCTTCAATTTTCTTGTGAATTAGCTGCAGACGTATATAATTATCTTTTTTCCCTGAAAGTTTCAGCACACTCATTTCCCTCATACAAATAACATTGCTACTGATCTCAATTATGCCATAACCCATCAACAATGTACCGGGATCAATGCCAAGAATTATTTTTGGATGCTTTTGCAATGAGCAAGTATTTTTACAGGATTAATGAAGCTAAACAAAAATATCAAAATCTTTCTCAATTATGTTCTCGGTCCTTTGCTCTTCGCCTGGTTGTCTTATTCCGTTTTTCAGCAAATAAAAGATCAACCGCATCTTGAAGAATCATGGTTGAATATAAAAGCTTCTTTCAGCGATGCAAGAGTTTTCAATTTTATTCTTGTTTTTGTTTTAATGTTTGTTAACTGGTCACTGGAGGCTTTGAAATGGAAAATATCAGTGCATGGAGTGCAGCCTGTTACTTTTTTCAGATCGCTGAAAGCGATTTTTTCAGGTGTATCTTTTTCAGTTACCACACCCAATCGTACAGGCGAATATTTGGGCAGGGTTCTTTATATGGATGAAGGGAACCGTTTAAAAGTTATATCCCTTACAATACTTGGTAGCATCAGCCAGCTTCTTATTACTATTTTTTTTGGACTTTTAGGTTTGCTGATCTTACGTCCGGATATTACCAGCATGAATTTATCCGGTTGGATAGAATGGATAAAGAATCTTGGGATCATTGGTGCTTTCATTGCTTTCATAGTTTTAACAGTTTTTTATTTTAGAATAGGGTGGCTGGTAAAATGGATCGATAAAATACCGGCAATAAAAAAATACATTTGGCTTATTAATGAATTGGAAAAAACAGATACAACGCTGCTGATACGTTTGTTGTCTATATCATTGTTGCGGTATCTTGTTTTTGCCACACAATATTTTTTATTGTTTCGATTCTTTGGTGTTGAAGTAAATTGGTGGCAGGGATTTTGGGCCACAGCGATAGTTTTTTTTGTGATGGCGGTTACTCCAACCATTGAGCTATTTGAGGTGGTAAAAAAAATGTATATAACTAAAGAAATTTTTGCAATTTTTACAGTCAATACATTAGCGATCGGGTTTGTTACTACTACTATTTGGTTCATTAATTTAGTAATACCGGCAACAATTGGCAGTTTATTAATACTTGGAATTAAATTTTTTAAAAAGGATGAAGTTGCGTAACTCATTATCGGCGCTCGGCATTTGGTTGGTTTTTTTTACCGGGAAGGAAAAAGAAATAATATTGCCACCAGTTCCTGCAAGCACAATTGGTACAAATGATGAATTTTGTGGTATCACTAACAAAGCATTCCTGGCAGGTGAGCAGGTAACTTTTCATGTTTATTATTCTGTTGTTGGCACCTATATTCATGCGGGTACTGCTACTTTCACGGCTACGCTGGAAAATTTTGGAAACAGACCAGTATATCATATAGTGGGAGATGGGAAAACGAAAGCATCTTATGACTGGATCTACAGGGTAAGAGATAAATATGAATCATATATTGATACCGCTACTTTGCAGCCATTGAAATTCATTCGTAATGTTGATGAAGGCGGTTATAAGAATTATGAATCCATCACTTTTAATCGCAATGCGAATACAGCCGTAACCAATAGCGGCGTATTTAAAGTTCCTGATTGCATACAGGACGTATTAAGTGCCATGTATTATGCCCGGAATATTGACTTTGAAAAATATAAGTTTGATGACAAGATCCCTTTCAAGATGTTTTTGGATAATGAAGTATTCAACATGTATATCCGTTACCTGGGAAAAGAAACTATAAAAACTCAATACGGGAAATTCAAAGCGATAAAATTTAAACCGCTGTTATTAAAAGGAACCATATTCGAAGGTGGTGAAAAAATGATTGTATGGGTAAGTGATGATCCCAACCATGTTGTACTTCGTGTAGAAAGCCCGATCGTAGTTGGCAAAGTAAAAATTGATATGATGGCTTACCACAATCTTCGCTATCCGCTTACATCAATGGTGAAATTAAGAGGCAATCAATAAAAGCTCAGATCTCTTCTAGTTTAAAGAATTCCTTTGGTCTTATTCCTCTTTCAGTTTGCTGAAGTGTGCAGCACTCATGATCTTTATCATGTTCAAAGAACAATATATAATCTTTTTCAATCGCCTCTTTTAAAAATGATCTTTTCTCTTGTAAACTAAGTAATGGCTGCATATCATATGCCATTATATACGGTATTGGGATATGTCCAGCCGACGGCAACAAATCTGCCATGAATACAATTGTCTTTTCGTTATAATTTATCTGCGGCAGCATCATTGCTTGTGTATGACCATTTACAAATCGAACAGATATGGTTTCTGAAAATTTAACTTCACCAAGTTTGCTTTCATTTCCTTTTGTTACTTCAATGAATTTTAATTTTCCACTTTCTTCGATCGGTAAAATATTTTCTTTTAAAAAAGAAGCTTTCTCTCTTTCGTTCGGCTCAGTTGCCCAATCCCAATGTTCTTTATTACTCCAAAAAGTTGCATTCGGAAAATTCGGTATCAGTTTATCTCCTTCTCTTTTGATTGAACCGCCGCAATGATCAAAATGTAAATGGGTAAGCAATACATCGGTGATGTCATCTTTGGTAAATCCATATTTTGCCAATGATCTTTCCAATGTATCATCTCCATGCAAATGATAGTGACTGAAGAATTTTGCATCCTGCTTATCGCCATTACCATTATCGATAAGGATCAACCGATCGCCATCTTCGATCAACATGCAACGCAAGGCCCAACTGCATAAATTATTTTCATCAGCCGGGTTTATTTTATTCCAGATGGTTTTTGGAACCACGCCAAACATTGCACCACCATCCAATTTGAAATAACCAGTATTTATGGAATAGAGCTTCATCGATAATTATTTATTTCAAAGAAAAAAAGAAGATATTTTTTATAGTACTCTAAAAGTCCCCCTTCGGGGGATTTAGGGGGCCACCTTCTTTTGCGTACTCCGTGTATACAATAGCAAAAATATACCGACAATAAAAATGGTCATTAAAGCTAAAACAGAATCCCTTTGCGAACCGGTAATTTCTGTAAGAAAGCCAAAAAGGAATAATCCCACAACCAATGAGATCTTCTCTGTAACATCATAAAAACTAAAGAAAGAAGCCGTGTCTTTTGTTACTGGCATTAGCTTGGAATAGGTGGACCGGCTGAGTGATTGCGTGCCTCCCATTACAAAACCAATAATGCTGGATACGATATAGAACTGGATTATATCACCCCTTGGAATCGTATAGCCATAAATGCAAATTCCAACCCATAACAGAACACAGAGCATCAAAGTTCTTAAATTACCCAGGGCGGCTGAAAGTTTTGAAATAACAAATGCTCCGGGTACAGCGATCAACTGTACTAAAAGAATTGCGATGATAAGATTGGTACTCGGAATGTCTAATTCTCCTTTACCAAATAATGCTGCAACTAACATTATGGTTTGTACTCCCATGTTATAGAAGAAAAATGAAAATAGAAATCGTTTTAAAACAGGTAAACTGCTAAGTTGTCCCCACACTTTTCTTAACTCTTTATAACCGTTAGAAAGTAATTGCTTTTGTGTCGGATCTCCTGCTGGTTCAGATTTCGGAAGCCGGCTTAATGAAAATTGCCCAAACCCCCACCACCAGACAGCCACTAATAAAAACCCGGTGCGAAATTGTATGGTTGTGGTTGCTCCCTCTGCATCAGATCCGCCAACTATTCCAGGAAAAAAAACGACAATGAAACATATCACTTGTAGTACCACACTTCCGACGTAGCCATATGAAAATCCTTTTGCACTGAGCCTGTCCCTGTCTTCCGGCGCAGCTATTTCCGGGAGAAAAGAATTATAATAAACAATGCTGCCCCAATAGCCAACGCATGCAGCGATCACTGAAAATAATCCAAGCCCCAAATTTGAAACACCTGAGCTTATTTTACCGTCGGTTGTATTTAAAAAGAAAAGCGAAAAACATGCAAGGCTGCCCATCGTTAAAAAAAAGTTCATAAAACTTTTTTTGTTACCGCGGTAATCAGCAATAGAAGAAAGCAACGGAGAAATAAGGGCGACAATTAAAAATGCGATCGCCAACGCATAATTGTATAAAGAAGTATTTACAAATTCTCTTCCCAAAAAGGTTACATAAGCAGTATTATTTTCATCTACACGTTGTTTAGTGATCGCTTCATAGTAAGCAGGGAAGATCGTTGAAGTGATCACAAGGGCATAAACACTATTTGCCCAATCGTACATTGCCCAGCCATTCAAAACTTTTTTAGAAGCCGTTTGCATGCAGTTGATTTTTTAGTGAAGGGAAGATAGCGAGAAAAGATTAATCTATTTCCATCATGCCACTTAGAATGATGGCAAGCAAAATAATACCGGCAATGATCCTGTAAAAACCAAAAGCCCTGAAACCGTAGATCTTTAAATAATTGATGAAGAATTTTATGGCGATCATCGCAACTACAAATGCAATGATATTTCCGGCAATGAATGAAGCCATATTCTCATTGCTTTGCCTGATGATCTCATAACCTTTCAATCCGCCACTCCATTTTTTTAAAAAAATTGTATAACAACTTGCAGCAAGCATGGTAGGCACGGCCAGGAAGAAAGAAAATTCAGCTGCAAGATGTCTTGTAAATTTTTGTTGCATCCCACCAATAATGGAAGCGGCACTACGGCTTACACCGGGTACCATTGCAAGCACCTGCCAGCAACCAACCAGGAATGCCTTGGGAAAAGTTATTTGATCATCAGATTCAATTGTATGAACCTTAAATAAATTATCAATAAACAAAAGAATAAATCCTCCTAACAACATTGCGATAGCAACGGTTGTCGGGCTTTCCAGCAGGCTATCTACTTTATCAGAGAACAAATAACCTAGTATCAATGCAGGTAATACGCCAATAGCAAGTTTTGCATAAAACTGCCAGCGGCGAAATTCAAAAAATTTTCTCCAGTATAAAACAACAACAGCGAGAATAGCGCCAAATTGAATAGATACTTCATACAATTTGGTGAATTCATCTTTATAAATACCGAGTAAATAACTGGTGACGATCATGTGCCCTGTAGATGAAATAGGAAGAAACTCAGTCAACCCTTCAACAATGGCAAGAATAACCGCGTCAACAATACTCATGATTAATGTGAAGATTTAAAAATGTGTCCCGATAACAATAGGAATGCAAATGGGAAAAATTTGGAATTAATTGAAGCCAATCTGCATATTGGCATTTTTGCACATTAGCAAATTAAGCTTTTGGTTTTTTAAAAATTGCATAGATCTCGATCCCCAATCCGATTATGATCAATACAGGAGCCACACTGATCCTCAAAGTACTGTATACCTCATCATAATTAAATGTATTAGGATCATTGCTCCTGCCACCAACCATCAACAGCATTCCAATTGCAATTACACCAACACCTAAAAGCATTAGCCACATGTTTTGTTTGTCAAATAAACTGGAAGTAGTGTTTGTAGTAGCTACCTGTTTCTTTTCGTTCATACCGGAAATTTAGGGCTGCAATATAAGGAAAGTCCACAGACCACAGTCAATAGTCGACAGCCTTATCATTGCTATGGTCCATCGTCCGTTGACTTGAGGGTTACTGTTCATTATAAGAAAAATCCACCGCTTTGTATCAATACCGTGGTCTGTCGTCTGTTGACCATGGTCTACTAATACAATTCATCCAACTTCATTCGCAGATATTTCAGCACACTGCGATGGGTGCTGAAAACGGTAATGCAGATGCCAAGCACTATCAATATAAGTCCGAGCAATAAAAGAGATTGAGTATCTCTTAATGCCCTGAATCCTTCAAAAAAGCTTTCAAGCGATATGACAAGAACATAAACTATTGCGGTGGCAATAATACCACTGATAGCGCCATTGATCACGGCCCGCATATCAAGCGGTTTGGCAATATACCATCGGGTTGCTCCTACCATTTGCATAGTTTTTATAAGGAAACGATTACTAAACATGGCAAGGCGAATTGTATTATCTATTAAAATAATAACAACTGCCGAGATCAATATCGCTGCGATCAACAAATAAATGCTCACCATCCTGAGATTGGAGCTCATTTTTTGAACAACGGCTGTCGGGTATTTTACTTCATCAACTATAGGAAACCTGGAAATATCTTCTTTGATGGCAACCAAACGGGCAGAATCAAGAAAATCGGCTTTCAGTTTAAAATCAATGCTTGGCGGCAACAGGCTATTATCAATGAACTCCGTAAAATCTTCGCCGCCTGTTTTTATCCATTCTTTTTTTGCTGTTTCTTTATCGGTATATTTTATTTCCTTTACATAAGGTTGTGTCGCAATATAATTTTGGAGCCGCTCTCTTGCTGTGTCCTTAATATTTTGTTTCAGAAACACCTGCACTTCCAAACTTTCTTTAAGGCTAGTGATGATCTTGCGTCCATTGATAGTGATCAACCCGATAATTCCCATCAGCAATAATACAAGGGTAACACCGAGAATTGACATGAAATAAGATGGCTTGCCGCGTTTGATAGAAGCTCTTCCTGCTTTGACCATGAGTACTTTATTAGGTTTTTAAGGATTGGCAAAGTAACGGTTTTGTTCCCACATGTATTGGTCAAATCCGTAAATTTGTTGTTCTCTAACGATTAGTATCGAATGATATTTTTGAGAGGTGTAAAGAAATATTTCTTTTAAGTCTTCTTTCACATCTTTGCCTGCCGGCAGGCAGGTTTGCCAGCTGATGTTGCGATGCACGGCCTGCAATGAGCGAAAGCGTAGTGTTCATCTGCATTAATTCTTATCATCAAAAATGTTGAATAGAATTCCGGGAGTTGAAGAGTGCGACGCAACGAAAGCTAAATAGTAGTAACAAAGCCCGGCTAATAAAAATATTAAATTAACAATAGACAATATTATAGTAATGGAGTACAGGTTCAGAGACATTGAAAAAAAATGGAAGGAGTGGTGGAAGGTAAATAAGGTATATAAAGTATCTAATGATTCTGCTAAACCAAAATATTACGTGCTGGATATGTTTCCATATCCAAGCGGTACCGGCTTGCATGTGGGACATCCGTTGGGGTATATAGCATCGGATATTTATGCACGGTTCAAACGGCTGAAAGGGTTTAATGTGTTACACCCGATGGGTTATGATGCATTTGGTTTGCCAGCCGAACAATATGCGATCGAACATGGCATTCATCCTGCAATTTCAACAGAGAATAACATCAATAACTTCAGGAAGCAGATGGATAATATTGGTTTCAGCTTCGATTGGGACCGCGAAGTGAGGACCAGCGATGTGAAATTTTATAAATGGACACAATGGATCTTCCTGCAACTGTTCGACAGTTATTTCTGCCACACAGAGAAAAAAGCATTGCCCATCTCTAAACTTATTGCCAAGTATGAAACAAAGGGGGCTATGCCAAAGAATGGAGAGCCCATACCTGGCAAACATTTTTCAGCAGAGCAATGGAAAGCGTTTTCAGAAAAAGAGAAAGCGGATATTTTGATGAAAAGACGATTGGCGTATTGCGGGTATGGCGAAGTGAACTGGTGCGAAGCATTAGGAACTGTTTTAGCAAATGATGAAGTAATAAATGGTGTGAGTGAAAGAGGCGGTCATCCTGTAGTGAAAAAAACATTACGCCAGTGGTACCTGCGCATTACTGAATATGCTGATCGTTTGCTGGAAGGACTTCAAAAGGTTGACTTCAGCGAAAGCATGAAAGAAATGCAGAGCAACTGGATCGGTAAAAGTAGTGGAGCTACCCGTCCCGATACAATTTTTGGTGTTGACTTTATGGTAATTGCTCCTGAACTGGAAATGGTAAATGAAATAAAGTCGAAAGAACAAACTATAGCCGTTGATGAATACCTGGCGTACGTAAAAAGCAGGAGTGAAAGAGAAAGGATGGCTGAGAAAAAGATCACGGGTGTGTTTACCGGTGCTTATGCGATCAATCCTTTTGATGGAAGAGAAATACCGATCTGGATATCAGAATATGTATTAGCCGGATATGGAACTGGCGCAATCATGGCCGTGCCTTGTGGTGATCAACGTGACTTTTTATTTGCAAAACACTTTAATATTCCTATTACCAACATTATTGGTTCGCATTATAATGGTGAAGAAGCCAATCCAACTAAAGATGCGATACTTGAAAATTCAGATTTTATCAATGGCATGGTGATGAAAGATGCAATTGATGTGGTGATAAATAAGATTGAAGAGAAGGGCATTGGTGTAAGAAAGGTGAATTATAAAATGCGTGATGCTGCCTTCAGCCGTCAGCGCTATTGGGGTGAGCCGTTTCCAATCATTTGGAAAAATGGAATTGCATATCCATTGGATGAGTCAGAATTGCCGGTAGTATTACCACATATGGAAGATCTGAAACCTGGACCGGATGGTGAAGGGCCATTATCGAATTTAACTGAATGGAAAAACTATAAAGACGGAACAAGAGAAGTGAATACGATGCCTGGCTATGCAGGCAGCAGTTGGTATTTTCTTCGTTACATGGATCCGGAAAATGAAAAAGAATTTTGTAGTCGTAAAGCATCTGATTACTGGGGACAGGTCGATCTGTATATCGGCGGTACAGAGCATGCGGTGGGACATTTATTATACAGCCGCATGTGGACGAAATTTCTTTTTGATCTGGGATTGATCAGTCATGAAGAGCCATATAAAAGATTGGTGAACCAGGGAATGATTCAAGGAAGTTCAAGATTTGTTTACAGGGTACATGGTTCAAATAAATTTGTTTCATATGGTTTAAAAGATCAATACCAAACCGATCAAATTCACGTCAATGTCAATATTGTTGATGGCGTTGAATTGGATACAGAGGAATTTAAAAAATGGAAAGGTGGAGAATTTGCAGATGCAGAATTTATTTTAGAGGGTGGAAAATATATCTGCGGAGTTGAAGTGGAAAAGATGAGTAAATCAAAATTCAACACTGTAAATCCTGATGATCTGGTAATGAAATACGGTGCCGATACTTTCCGCATGTATGAAATGTTCCTTGGTCCGGTAGAAATGAGCAAGCCATGGGACACAAAAGGAATTGAGGGTGTTCATCGGTTTCTTAAAAAACTTTGGCGTTTATTTTATGATGAACTAAAGGGAAAAGTTTGGAACGAAGAAAAAGCGACGGATGCTGAATTAAAAGTTCTTCATAAGACAATTAAGAAGATCGAAGAAGATACAGAACGGTTTAGTTTCAATACTGGCGTCAGCACATTTATGATCTGCGTAAATGACCTTACTGATCTTAAATGTTATAAGAAAGAAGTACTTGATCAATTACTCATTTTATTGGCTCCGTATGCACCGCATGTAAGTGAAGAGCTATGGAGCGTATTAGGCAATAGCGGAACTATTCTTGATGCTTCATTCCCTAAATGGAATGATAAATACTTAAAAGAAACTTCAAAAGCATACCCTGTAGCTATCAATGGGAAAACACGAACAGAACTGACATTAGCCCTTGATATCACGCAACAGCAAGTGGAAGAAATTGTGTTGAAAGATGCGATCATTACAAAATGGCTGGAAGGTAAACAACCGAAGAAGATCATTTATGTGAAAAATAAAATGATCAATGTAGTTGTCTGATCTCAAGTCTCCTTAGGAGACAAATCTTCATAGAACTAAATAACAAATGATCCATGTTCAACTCCAATAGGAGTTGAATTTCTTTTACGGATTCTTTTCTATAAGTGTTAAACTCCTTCGGAGTTTAGTTGATGATTAAATTTATAAATGGCATTGCTAAAATGATATTGTTTCGTAGTTTTCGCCACTAAATTTTCATCAATGAAACGCCTTTCATTATTATTAGTTCTTTGTTTTGCAGCGATTTTATCGTTTTCTCAAAACAATACATACTTTCTTTCTAATCCTACTTTGACCCCCGATGGGCAAACCGTCATCTTCGCTTATGAAGGGGATCTGTGGAAAGCAAACGTTAATGATGGCAATGCAACACGCCTTACTGCCATGCAGGGTTATGAAACTTCACCCCGTGTTTCTCCGGATGGAAAATGGATCGCATTTACAGGAAGACAATATGGTAACGGTGATATTTATATAATGCCAGTGAATGGCGGGGATGTAAAGCAGATCACTTATCACAGCGGCAATGATGAAGTAACAAGCTGGAGCTGGGACTCAAGATCTATTTATTTTAACAGCAACCGGATGGGACAGGTAGCGGGTTTTAAAGTAAGTGCAGATGGAGGCACGCCACAGCGGGTTTTTGGAAATTACTTTTTTCAGTATGATCATAATTTGATCGAGCATCCAACAAGTGGCGAAATATTTTTTAATGATACCTGGGAAAGCAGCAACCAGGCACAGCGTAAAAGATATAAAGGGCCTTTCAACCCCGATATTCAATCATATAATTTAAAAACAAAACAGCACAAGAGGTACACTGATTGGGAAGGAAAAGATTTCGGGGCAACAATAGATAAGAGCGGTAATATCTATTTTATCTCTGACGAAGCAAATGGTGAATACAATCTTTATGCATTGGACAATGGAAAGAAGAAAGAACTAACAAAATTTTCTTCCTCTATAAAAACACCACAGGTAAATGCTAATGGCGGAAAAATTGTTTTTGAAAAGGATTACCAGCTTTGGCTTTATGATGTAAAGTCAGGAAAAGAAAACAAACTCAATGTTTCCATCATTCGAAACAATGTTTTGCCAAAAGAAAAAGATTTTGAAGTAAGAGGAAATATAGAAGATTTTGATGTTTCTGGTGATGGTAAAAAAATGGCTTTTGTTTCAAGAGGTGAATTGTTTGTAGGTGATGTGGAAGGAAAATTTATTCAACAAATAAATAAAGGTAATGCTGAACGTGTAGCCGAAGTAAAATGGATGAGTGATAACAAAACGTTGTTGTTTAATGAAACGTCAGCCGATGGGTATTACAATTTATTTACTGTAAGAGCTGATAGTAACGGCACAGCAAAACAGCTTACACATGACAAAAGAAATAACCGGAGCATTATACTGAATAAGAAAAGAACACAGGCTGTATACCTGAGTGGCCGTGATGAAGTAAGGTTGCTCGATCTGAAAACATTGCAAAGTAAAATGATAGTGAAAGATGAGATATGGGCTTTTCAAAGCAGTGATCCCAGCTTTTCTCCCAATGATGATTATGTTTTATTTACTGCTAAAAGAAATTTCGAGGAAGACATCTTTGTTTACAACATTAAAGAAAACAAAACAACCAACCTGACGAATACGGGTGTTACAGAAACAGGTCCGATCTGGTCAGGCGATGGAAAATATATTTATTTCACTTCGCAGCGTTTGAAACCATCCTATCCATTTGGAATGGCAAATGCAAGAGTGTATAGAATGCCATTGGAAAAATTAGACGAACCATACCGCCTGGATAAATACAATGAACTTTTTAAAGAAGAGAAAAAAGACACGACTAAGAAAGTTACAAATACAGATTCTTTAAAAACAGTAACAATAGATATGGACCTGATCCTCGATAGAATGGAACAGATCAGTCCATCGTTCGGGGCCCAGTTCCTGCAAGCTGTTTACCAGAAAGGCGATAAGACGACTGTTTTATATACCAGCAATCATGGCGAAGGAAGAAATGCTCTTTGGAAAACAGTGATCGAACCATTTGAACAAAACAAAACAGAAAAGATCGCAAACACTGATAATGGAGGTGGATTTGATATTGTGGAAGTAAGTGATAAGTTATATGTATTGTTTAATGGAAACATCAACAAGCTGAATTTGGATGGTAACAAAGTTGACCCGATCAGCATCAGTTATACCTTCAGAAGAAATCTTTCGGAAGAGTTTACACAAATGTTCTATGAAGCATGGGCTCAAATGGAGGAGGGTTATTATGATGATAAATTTCATGGCCTGGATTGGGCGAAAACAAGAGATTACTACAAACAATTTTTACCCTATTTAAATAACCGTGCAGACCTGCGAATAATGCTTAATGATCTGCTTGGCGAGTTGAATTCATCACACCAGGGCTTTGGTACATTTGGTATAGATGAAACTATTGCTTTACAAAATCAAACCATGGAAACAGGGATCATTTTTGATAATAATGATCCTTATAAAGTAAAATATATAGCCCGCCGTTCTGTTGCTGATAGAAAGGCCATTGATATAAAACCCGGAGATATATTGGTAAAAGTGAACGATGAAACCGTGGATAAGAAAATTGACAGAAATTATTATTTCACTGTTCCTTCGAGGGACAGGGAGTTAAGACTGACTTTTGACCGTAATGGGCAAATGGTGAATATAAAAATTCATCCCCAGGCTACCTTGTTCACTAATCTTTACGACGAATGGATCGATAATAATCAGAAAAGAGTAGATGAACAAGGAAAAGGTCGTATTGCTTACGGTTACATGAAGAATATGGGTCAACCCGAACTAGATCAATTCATCATTGATATGACACAGGAATTGAATAAGAAAGATGCTTTGATATTTGATCTTCGCTATAATACGGGAGGCAATGTGCATGATGAGGTGCTGAAGTTTTTAAGCCAGCGCAGTTATTTGCAATGGAAATACCGTGAAGGACAACTAACGCCTCAGTCAAATTTTTCTCCTGCTGATAAACCGATCGTTCTCCTGATCAATGAACAATCACTAAGCGATGCTGAAATGACCTCTCAGGGTTTTAAAGCATTAAAGCTTGGAAAGATCGTTGGTAACGAAACGTATCATTGGATAATATTTACCAGCGGAATTGGATTGGTTGATGGCTCCTCTGTTCGTATGCCTGCATGGGGCTGTTATACACTTGATGGAAAAGACCTGGAAAAAACAGGAGTGCACCCGGATATTTTGATCATCAATAGCTTTGATGACAAACTCAATGGCAGAGACCCTCAATTGGATAAAGCGATCGAGGAAATTTTAAAACAATTGAAATAGAGATTAAGCTCTTTTCAATTTGCGCAGGCGATAATGAACTTTTCTTTTGATGAAATCACTCAACTTATAACGTTTGAGTATTTCTTCAGGAATGTGTGCGGCTCCATTGATAAGTCCAAGACAGCCTGGTTGATTGCAATAGCATTGAAAGGGGCTTGCCATGTTCCATTCAGTGGATGGATAGAAGAAAGTAAATTCTTCGCCTTCTTCTATATTACGCAAAGCAGTTACTTCCATTCTTGTTGTATCAAAGAAACAATTGGGATTGCATCCATGATTGATGTATTGGAGGAAGTAAGGATGTAACGCAATATGCGTTTTGTTTCCTGTTTGCACAGTTAAATAAGAAGGCTTGTCGGAAACAAAGGCTGCTCCTAATGGACTTATCTTTTCGCCTTTTCTAAAACTTTTTAAAGCGAATAAAACCTGTTGTCCTGTTTCGCGGTCCTTTCTTATTTCTGCAAATTGGTGATTGGCGACTATGTCATAGTCGTTACTGGTTGCTGGGTTTACTTTCATAATTGGTTAGTAAGTAATTTAATATTAGAAAATAATGGTATAATAAAATTATTCATTAAAAGATTATTATCCAATTATTTTATACACATATAATTTACTTTTTATAAAAGATACAGTAACGATTGTTATTATTAGTAGTAATTGGAGTAACCACTGGCGATAACAGTTAGATCTTTATCGTATCATTTTCTACTTTAACAACGATAATGAAAACGAGGAACTAATTACTGTTTTCTAAGGACTGTGTTTTGTTAATTTGATAACAGCGCTGGTTTCTTCTGTGCTTTTGAGCATTGCTTCATATCGTTTGTGATCAACAATAGCGAGCATATAAGAAGTATTAGGAGGAATAGATCCGAGATTTTCAGCAACCATTACCAGTTCATTGCTTTCATTGAGCTCATTAACCGGTAATTTGATTGTATAAGCAGCGGCAGTAAGCCGGATGTGCTGAAATATTAGTTTATTATTTAGAAAAAGTGAGATCGAATCACCATCGATCTCTGCATTATCATAAAAATTAAGCTCGATAGAATCGCCTGTTATCGGTATATCTGTAGCAATTATTTTTTCTCTTATTTTAAATTCTTCTTCAATAGTTTTTTTAACGGTTAGTTGTTTTTCAACCGTCATTGGTAGAATTTGCGATACCTTAACCTGTTCTGGTTTTTCCAGGAAGAGGTCTTTTGTTTTAACTGTTTCTTTATCTTCTGTAGATATTGTTCTTTCTTTTTGCTGAATTGTTTTTTCAACAGGTACAAAAACCGGCGTTGAAGCAATTGATGAAACGCTGTCAATATAATAAGGATCGTTGGCGCCGGATGTATAGTTCTCAATTATAAAATCCCATTCATCAGGAAATAAAGTTTCATCTGTTTTTTCAAGAAGAACCGGCCCCTGTATAGATTTCCTTTTGGTTTTTAAAGATGCATCACCCTCCAGCAACATTTTATCACTTCCGGGACAATTAAAATCCGCTGATGATAAATAAGGAATTTTTCCGGGTGAATTTAAGCTAAGCTTTCCAGTTTTTTCTTCCAGTAACTGATCGTCCCACCAGATGCCTTCGTGAGTATTAGGATCAAAATAACCTTTAATGGAGTAACGACGATAATTGGTTGCTGACTCGTAATAGTAACAAGTACCCACCAGACTGTCTCCTTTCTGAATTAATTTAACCTCTGCCTTTTTCTTATTGATCTTTCCCTTCCACACACCTGTTATCATTTGGGCAGAGGAAGAAGTGGTAATCGAACAAATAAAAAAAAGCAAACTAATTTGGGATAAAACGGATCCTTTTTTTAACTGCATTTTCCAATGTTTTCCGGGTATTGAACGGTTTATAAAAGTAATTATTTCATTATGAATTGTTAAGTGGAAAACTACTGGTAAGTATCAAAAAATATTTTTAAACGATACCGAAAACACCCTTAGGCTTTTTTCAGGGCTTACCTGAAAAGATTCATTTTAGATTGAAAGTAACAAAGCAGTCATAAACTTACAATTACACTCTGTTACTCTTATCTCTGTAGTAGTTTGAAGCTAGAATAGCCTGGAAATCGTTTGTTGAATTTATTTCTTTAACAATTTAAATGCATGTGTCCATTGATTTCTTATAAAACCAGGAATGCACCAAAGAATACAAAGAGGTTCAATTGCTCTGGCTGCTTCCACTTTGCCCATATCTTCTGTTTCCCAGCCAAATGATGTAAGAATATCTGTAACTGCTTGTTTCGCCGGGTCATCATTGCCGCAGATAAACATTTCGTTCCAGAGAACTTTGGCTTGTACATCACTGCATTACCCACACTGTTGAATGCTTTTACAAATTTTGCATCGGGCAATAATTTTTGAAGATCTTCCATCAGCGATCTGTCAAGACTGGTAAAATATTTCAATACACCATTTTCCGGTGGAACAGCAGCTATGGGATTTGTGGCATCAATAATTATTTTATTGCTGAAATGTTCTTTGCCTGCCAGGTTAATAGCGTCCTCCACTACAAGGCCGCTAACCGCTAATACGATCACCTCTCCAAACTGAGCTGTTTCCTGGAATGAGCCAAGTAAGCCCTTTGTATTTTCCTTTTTCCATTTTACAACATCTTCTTTGCTGATATTTCGCGTGCCAAGCATTACCTCGTGAGCCTCGTTTAAAAACCCGGTTGCTAACACACGCCCAACAATGCCACTTCCAATTATTCCAACTTTCATATTACAAGGTTTTGTGATTAATAATTTAGCTTTACAAAAATTACGAAAAAAAGTTCATGGCTAATCCCAATCCTGGTAACACTAAAAATTTTTTGACCCCGGCTGATAAAGAATTTGAGAATAATATCCGGCCGGCACATATTGCTGAATTCTCTGGCCAGGCCCAGATCATTGAGAACCTGAAAATTTTTATCAAAGCTGCAAAGATCCGTGGCGAAGCATTGGATCATGTTTTATTTCACGGCCCCCCGGGTTTGGGTAAAACAACTTTATCAAGAATTGTGGCGAATGAAATGGGAGTAAAAATTAAAGAAACATCAGGACCTGTAATTGAAAAATCCGGTGACCTTGCCGGCTTGCTGACAAATCTTGAAGCCAATGATGTCTTATTTATTGATGAGATACACCGCTTGAGTACAGTAGTAGAAGAATATTTATATGCGGCAATGGAAGATTTCAGAATTGATATAATGATCGACAGCGGTCCGAATGCAAGAAGTGTTCAAATTAATCTGAATCCATTTACATTGATCGGCGCAACAACTAGAAGTGGTTTGTTAACAGCTCCATTGCTTTCACGTTTTGCAATTAAGTCACGATTGGAATATTATACTTCAGACATTTTAAATAAGATCATCCAGCGTTCATCAGCTATCCTTAACACCTCGATCACAAAAGACGCTATTACTGAAATAAGCAGACGCAGCCGGGGTACTCCTCGTATTGCCAATGGTTTGCTGAGAAGAGTGAGAGATTTTGCACAAGTATTAAATGATGGAGAAATTGATCTTGGCATTACGCAGCATGCATTAAAAGCATTGAACGTTGATGAACATGGCCTCGATGATATGGACAATCGAATCCTTTCAACCATTATAGAAAAATTCAAAGGTGGTCCTGTTGGCATTACAACGATCGCAACCGCAGTTGGCGAAGAAGCCGGTACATTGGAAGAAGTATATGAACCTTTTTTAATTCAGGAAGGATTTATACAACGTACTCCAAGAGGAAGAGAAGTGACTGCGAAAGCATATGAGCATTTGGGAAAAATGAAACCCGGCAATACAGGAACACTATTTTCATAAAAAAAGGATCACAAGTTTCCTCATAATCCTTTTAAATCATATTAATCGTGGCTCTACTGCACTACCAGCCTGAATCCATTTCCATGGATATTCACGATCTCAATTTTTGTATCGTCCTTTAAATATTTTCTAAGCTTGGCAATATAAACATCCATACTACGGCCATTAAAATAGGTATCGCTGCCCCAGATCTTTTTTAACGCTGCTTCTCTTGGTAATAGGTCATTAAGATGTTCAGCCAGCATTTTCAATAACTCATTTTCCTTTGGCGACAATGTCTGTGTAATACCACCATGTATCAACTGACGAAGTTTCGGATTGAAATGATATGTGGAAAGATCAAATTCTTTATTCTCTGCTTCTTTATTGATCTCTTCATTACGTTTCAATATCGCTTTTATTTTTAAAAGCAATACTTCACTGTCAAAAGGTTTGGTGATATAATCATCGGCGCCGAGTTTATAACCCTGTATCACATCTTCTTTCATTGTTTTGGCGCTTAGGAAGAACAGAGGAATATCCGGATCAACGTCTCTTATTTCTTCTGCTAATGTGAAGCCATCCATATTCGGCATCATTACATCCAGCAGGCAGATATCAAATTTTTCACGTTGAAAAGCGGCAAGGCCAAGACGGCCATCCCTTTCAAGCGTTACTTCATAATCATTCAATTCAAGATAATTTTTAAGAACAGTTCCGAGGTTCTGATCATCTTCACACAACAAAATTTTAGGTTTCTTTCCTTCCATGACTTTCGTTTTGAGTTATTAGTATTTGCAAATAAAGATAAAGCAAATCCGGGGTTAATGAATCGGGGTTCAATATTTTGTTAAAAGAGTAGACAAGTATTAATTATGTGAACACTTTAACTCCTTTATTTTTGTTGTTTAATTCATTTTATGGCTATGCATCTTACTCCTGATAATCGATTAAAGAAATTAGTTGTTATTGGTGACCGGGTGTTGATAAAACCAACCCGGCCTGACGAACGTACAGCCAGCGGTCTTTATTTACCGCCCGGTGTTCAGGAAAAAGAAAAAGTACAGCAAGGGTATGTTATAAAAACTGGTCCGGGTTATGCAATACCCATGCCTGTTGATGATGAGCCGTGGAAACAGGATGACGAACAGGTAAAGTATGTACCACTACAGGTAAAGGAAGGTGATCTTGCAATATTCTTATTGAGCGGTGCCACTGAAGTGATGTATGAGAAAGAAAAATATTTCATCGTTCCGCAAAGCGCCATATTGATGCTAGAAAGGGAGGAAGATCTATGAAAAAAATATTTTCAATACTCTTGTTTTTTGTTTGTTTTCAAAATATGCAGGCACAAAAGGGAATTGATTCTCTTATCCAGGCAGAAAAAAATTTTGCAGCCTATTCGGTTGCTTATAGCACAAAAGAAGCATTTCTGAAATTTCTTGACAGCGCCGGAATTATTTTTAATAACGGAAAACCTGCAAACGGGATCATGACATGGAAGAAAAGAGAGAAGGGACCGGGTGTTTTGAACTGGCATCCTCAATTTGCAGAGATATCCGGGTCAGGAGATTTTGGTTATACAACAGGCCCATGGACCTTGCAAAATTCTTCAAAGGATACTGTGGATGCAAGAGGTCAGTATACAACTGTATGGCAGATCAATGCGAAAGGTGAATGGAAGTTTTTAGTTGATCTTGGCGTAGGTAATACGCCACCAAATTTGGTAACGGAAGTAAAAAAGATAGATATTGGAAAACGATCATCTTCTGGCGCCACACAACATGATTCACCGGTGATTGCTGAAAATAATTTCCTGGTAGCAGTTTCAAAGGATAAATCAAAGAACTATTTTGAATCGGAATGGATATTTGCCAGCAACAAACTCAGCCGATCAGAAAAAATTACTTGATCTGACCTCTTCATCGATTCAATATAAATTAGATGGAGCAGGCATGTCTTCTGATATGGATCTTGGTTATACGTACGGAACTACAATTATTAATGGTAAAACAGATAATTATTTACGCATATGGAGATGGGAGAAAGATGAATGGAAGATCGCTTTGGAAGTATTGAGATATTGATCTTTTAGTTTCAGTTAACAAAACTCTTCTGTAATTTCCTTTTTCAATTTTACAACATGGCGGATAAATCAAAATTTATAGAAGCAATAAAAGCAGGCTATAGTTTTAAGGGAGAATCTTATAAAATTGGATGTGGTGTTTTGGGTGGAGAAGTTATAAGTGATGCTGCGGTTCTACTACCTCTAAAAACAATGAACCGACATGGATTGATCGCGGGTGCAACTGGTACGGGTAAAACAAAAACATTACAACTGCTGAGTGAAATTTTGAGTGATGCAAGCGTACCTGTTGTGATGATGGATATCAAAGGAGATCTTAGTGGGATTGCTGCTGCCGGGCTTGTAAATGATAAAATAAAAGAAAGGGTACAAAAATTAAATGTTGAATTTAAACCAACAGCTTACCCAACCGAATTGCTTACTCTTAGCAATCAAAAAGGAACAAGATTAAGGGCAACGGTAAGTGAGTTTGGACCTGTACTGCTTTCAAAAATTTTAGGATTAAATGATACACAAGGTGGATTTGTTGCGATGATCTTTAAGTATTGTGATGATAGCAAGCTTCCTTTACTGGATCTGAAAGATTTTATAAAAGTATTGCAATATGTAAGCGATGAGGGAAAAGCTGAGTTGGAAAAAACTTATGGAAAGATCTCCACTACATCTACTGGTACTATTTTAAGAAAAGTGATCGAACTTCAACAGCAAGGTGCCGATCTGTTTTTTGGTGAAACAAGTTTTGATGTTGAAGACCTCTTGCGGATAAGTGATGATGGCCGCGGTATGATCTCGGTTGTTCGTGTTACTGATCTGCAGGATAGACCAAAACTGTTTTCAACTTTCATGTTGCAATTGCTTGCTGAGTTATATGCTACCAGCCCCGAAGAAGGTGACCTGGATAAGCCAAAATTGGTGATGTTCATTGATGAGGCTCATCTTATTTTCCAGGAAGCCAGCTCTGCATTATTGCAACAAATTGAAACGATCGTTAAGCTGATCCGTTCAAAAGGAATTGGTATTTTCTTTTGTACGCAAAATCCCATGGATATTCCTGCGCCAGTGCTTGCACAGTTGGGATTAAAAGTACAGCATGCCTTAAGAGCATTTACAGCGGCTGATAGAAAAGTAATTAAACAAACTGCAGAAAATTATCCGGAAACAGCGTTTTACAAAACCGAAGACCTGATAACACAACTTGGCATTGGTGAGGCATTGATCACAATGTTGAATGAAAAAGGTATTCCAACGCCACTTGTTCATTGTATGCTTCGACCTCCGCAAAGCAGGATGGATATTTTAACCGATGCTGAAATTGATGGATTGATAAGCAGGTCAAAAATTGCTGCGAAGTATAATAAGATAGTTGACAGCGAAAGTGCCTATGAAATACTAAACGAGAAATTAAGTGAAGCTGCTAAAGAAGATGAGCAAATAAAACAACGAAAAGTTGAAGCGAAGACAGAAAGAAAGTCAACAAAGGAAGACAAAGGAATTTTCGACGACCCAATTGTAAAAAGCATGACTCGTACTGCTGGTAATGAAATTGTAAGAGGCTTATTAGGTGTTTTAGGACTTGGAGGCAGAAGTCGTCGCGGACGTTCTTTATTTTAATCTAACCCAACCGGCATTATCCACTTCTAATTTATTTTCAGCCTGTAGAAACTCGATCACTTTCCAGGCTTTTTCTTTTTTTATAGCACCCAGCTGCTCCATTAATTCTTTTGAAGGTAAAGGTTGTGGCGCTAAAACAGTTTGAATTCGATTGCTGATCTTTTCAAATTCTTTTTCGTCGATATGAACTTTCTTCTGTCGCAAACAATTATCACATACTTTGCAATTGTGTAATTTATTATCGCCGAAATAGCTGCCGATCATTTTACTGCGGCAGGTCACAAGCTCCTGCACATACTGAATTATATTTTTTACCCTTGCTATAAATTTTTCTTTCCGTCGATGATACAGATCCATGTTTATAGAAATGTCTTCCACTTTTACACGATTGCGTGGAAAATAAAGCTGTGGTGAATCTTTCTGCGGTTCATAATGAATGATGCCGTATTGATGTAATTGGTAGAGGTCTTTTTTAATGTCCTCAACGTCTTTCTTTAATAAACGGATGAGAACTATTTCAGAAATTGAAGTGGGGAAATCAAAAATTCCTTCATAACCACGAAGCAAGGCTTTGATCGCAGGCTCCAGTTGAGGATGAGATGTTTCAAAATCATATAATATTTGCTTTGTCGTGGTAAATTTAATTTTAGATGGAAGAAAGACTTGTTCATTCAATGAAAGCCAATTATCCTGCTCCAATGCTTTTAATGAATAAATAGCAGTGTGAGTATTAAGCTTGAATTTTTTTACAAAGTCATTGATATCAAAATCAAAATAATTTCCTTCTCCAGTACCGGTGGGTATTTGTAAATAATTTGCTACTGACTGATAAACATTTTTCATATCATCCAATGATGGATAACGAATTGCCGCCAATCCTTCTAATTCTGTAATATCATTATCATCATAAAGTAGAACTGCAAAAGATTTTTCGCCATCTCTTCCTGCGCGGCCCGCTTCCTGGTAATAATTTTCAAGGCAATCGGGAACATCAGCATGAATAACTGAACGAACATCGGGTTTGTCAATTCCCATTCCGAATGCGTTGGTGCAAACGATAACCCTTGTTTTATTTTTTATCCAGTCCTCCTGGCGTTTGTTCCTTTCTTCTTGTGGCAAACCAGCATGATAAAAATCGGCAATGATATTTTGCAGCTGCAGCAATTCGGAAATTTCTTTTGTTCGCTTTCGGCTTTTACAATAAACAATAGCACTGCCCTGAACTTTATTTAGTATTTCAATTACTTTATTGATCTTGGAATCAACCTTGAAGACACTGTATGATAAATTCTTTCTTTCAAAAGATTGACGAAAGATATTTTTTTCTTTGAACTGAAGCTTCTCACATATGTCATCCTGAACCTCTTTTGTTGCAGAAGCCGTCAATGCTACTACGGGAACATCTTTTAATTCTTCTCTTAATGCTGCAATGCGTAAATAAGGGGGACGAAAATCATAACCCCATTGTGAGATGCAATGTGCTTCGTCTACGGCAACGAGATTAATATGCATCCCCGGCAGGTATTCTTTGAACAAATTTGTTTCGAGTCTTTCCGGGGAAACATATAAAAATTTACAATTGCTGTTTGTTGCAACCTTTAATGTATTGATCACTTCAGCACGAGTCATACCGGAGTAAATTGCAAAAGCAGTAATGTTTTTCCTGCGCAAATTCTCTACCTGGTCCTTCATTAATGCGATCAATGGGGAAATGACCAGACATAATCCTTCTTTGGCTAATGCTGGAACCTGGTAGCACAATGATTTTCCTCCACTAGTTGGCATTAATGCAAGAGTGTCTTTCCCCTCAAGAACGGAATTGATCACATCTTCCTGTAAAGGCCTGAATACATTATAACCCCAATGATTTTTAAGAATCTCGTGAATCGTGAGTGAATCGTGAGTGTGGTCA
>VBAS01000171.1 GCA_005882975.1 Bacteroidota bacterium
TGTTTTTAAAGAGCTTACAAAACTTGATTTTGCATTAACATGGTGCATTATTAATATCATAGATGAAACTTCAATGTCAAATACGGTTTGGGCAGCAAGCCCCGATAGTAATAAAGCACCTGAGTCTTATCACATGTTATTTGAAGATTATCCTTTCCACCATGCGATGATGAAAGGATGGAAAGAAAGAAAGACAAAACTTGTGTATACACTCGAAGGCAATGAAAAAAAGGTTTACGACGAATATTTATTTAAGGAAACAGAATTTAAGAGAACCCCGGAAGCAGCGCAGGCAGCATCGAGGGCTATGGAAAAATATGTTGTTTCTTTTTCGTTCAGTAATTTCGGAGGATTACAAACTGTTGGAGATGTTCCATTATCAGATGCTAATCTCGATATACTTAGCCGCTTCGGAAAAGTTTTCGATCTCACCTACACCCGTTTTAATGATTTAAAACAGGCAGAGGCGCAGGCAAGAGAAGCACAGATCGGAGCCGGTTTGGAAAGAGTACGTTCCAGAAGCCTGGCCATGCACAATACTTCCGAATTACAAGACGTCATCCACACGGTGCATAAAGAATTACTCAATTTGAATATTGCTATTAATGGAGGTTCATTTATTGCTATTAATAAAGACGTTGATACAGTACTCTGCTGTTGGGGATCTGGAGGTACGGCTGAAACTTCAGAAGAAGTACGCATTCCGCTATATGAACATCCATTTTGTACCAATCTTATAAACAGAATAAAAAGTGCCCCCGGATTTTTTACCGAAGAATACACACAGAAAGAGAAAAAAGACTTTTTTACTTTTTTATTTAAACATGAGCCCTGGTCAAAGCTGGATGCTGAACAGAAAAACGAAACCCTTTCAAGTCCGGGGGGGTACACCAGATCCTGTTATGTATCTCAACATACAAGTATTTTTATTATTAACCATTTTGGTAAAAAGTTTTCAGCTGCTGATAATGACATTCTTCAACGTTTTGGAAAAGTATTCGAACAGGCCTATACTCGTTTCCTTGATCTGCAAAAAGCAGAAGCACAAGCAAGAGAAGCTAGGATCGAAGCGGCGCTGGAAAAAGTTCGTGCCAGTACAATGGCGATGCAGAAAAGTAATGATCTTTCAACTGCTGCATTTGTTTTATTTCAACAATTCAAAGGATTGGGAGAAGAAGCAGAAAGAATTTTTATCGCAACTTTTGATGATGATGAACGATGGGTGGATCTGTGGGGAACTAACCAGGGCGGTAACCAGCTAAATAAACTTTTCAGGGCGCCGGTGAGTGAACCAACAGTGATCAGTAAAATAATTACAGCATGGAAAGCAAAAGCGAAGTCAGTAGTAATAGATCTTACCGGCGATGAATTGAATAAGTATGTATCTTTTTTAAAAGGAGTTGGTATTCCTGTTATTGAAGGTGTAATGAGTGACCGACGGGTTCAAACCATTGCCTGTTTTTCAAAAGGCGTGATTGGCCTCACTACTCATGAGCCACGACCCCAGGAATCAATACAATTATTGGAAAGATTCGCCGGAGTTTTTGATCTTACTTATACACGTTTCCTTGATTTGACCGTTGCAGAAACAAAAGCACATGAAGCAAGAATAGAAGTAGCACTCGAAAGAGTTCGTGCAAGAGCAATGCAGCAACCCGAAGAATTAAAAGATGTTGCCCAGGTGTTGAGAAATGAAATGGGATTGCTCGGTGTTGAAGAATTAGAAACGAGTAGTATATATATTCACCCTGATAATTCTGAAAAGGTAGAATGCTGGTATGCATTAAAAGATCCCGTAGCAACGGAAAAGCGAATGGTCTCTGATCATTTTGAACTAAACCTTAACGACACATGGGTAGGCAGGGAAATGCAAAAATTTTATACCTCAAACGAAAAGCAAACTTCCATCGTGATGCAAGGCGCCAATCGCAGGGAATGGATCGACTATTGTTATAAACACTCTCCTGTCTTCAGCGGTTTTTATGGTGAAACCATCCCTGATCGTACCTATCATCTTTACAAATTTTCTCATGGATACATTGGCGCTGCAGCGCCGGGAGAAATATCAAATGAAAGCTGGCGATTATTAGATCGTGCAGCATCAGTTTTTTCTTTAGCCTATTCACGTTTTAAAGATCTGTCACAGGCAAGGATCGATCTTGTTAAATTAAAAGAAGAGAAGAAAAGAGCCGAAGATGCATTAACGGATCTGCAGGCTGCACAAAAACAACTGGTACAAGCAGAGAAAATGGCTTCGTTGGGAGAACTGACAGCGGGCATTGCACATGAGATACAAAATCCTTTGAACTTTGTAAATAATTTTTCCGATGTAAGTAATGAATTACTGGATGAAATGAAAGCTGAATTGGAAAAAGGAAATGCTGAAGAAGCAAAATTAATTGCAGTGGATGTAAAAGAAAATTTGGAGAAAATATTACATCATGGAAAAAGAGCCGATGCTATCGTAAAAGGAATGCTGCAGCATAGCCGGACAAACACGGGCCAGAAAGAACCAACAGATATAAATGTATTGGCCGAAGAATATCTCCGGCTTGCTTATCACGGCTTAAGAGCAAAGGACAAATTTTTTAATGCAAAATTTGAAACGCATCTTGATCCATCTATAACCAAAATAAATATTGTTCCGCAGGAAATAGGACGGGTGATCCTCAATCTTATTAATAATTCTTTTTATGCAGTAAGTGAAAAGAAACGTACTGTCAGTAATGGATATGAGCCAATGGTTACCGTCAGTACTAAGGCTGTTAAGCCTTCTTTAGGGGGTTTGGGGGTTGTTGAAATAAAAGTCGGTGATAATGGTAATGGTATTCCCCAAAAAGTATTGGATAAAATATTTCAACCATTCTTTACTACTAAACCAACCGGGCAGGGAACGGGTTTAGGATTATCGTTAAGTTATGATATAGTTACAAAAGGACATGATGGTGAAATAAAAGTGGAAACGAAAGAAGGAGAAGGTTCCGCATTCACAATAAGTTTACCTATGAAATAATTTTATAATAATGAGAAGACGGATAATTTATATCATATTTTATCTCTTTGTTGCAAACGCAATCGTTGCGCAGCAATTATACCTTGATAGCCTTAAAAAAGAAATTGCTGTTTCTGAGAACGATACTATTAAATTGATCCGGCTAAGAAATATCTCAAGAGTCTATTCCGAACTATATCCTGACAGCGCTTTTTCTTATTCAGAAAAATTATTGAGCATCAGTCAAAAATTAGATCTTAAACTGGATGAAGCAAATGCATTAAGAGAAAAGGCATATGCATTGCTGAATATGGGCAATTATCCCCGCTCCTTACAAACTATTTTAGCCGCTCTGAAGATCGCAGAAGACCCCAAAAGCGAACAAAGAATATTAACAGGTAAATATGCCGAAGATGCATTAGTAAATCGCAACGCATCACCTGGTGCGCAACGACTTTCGGAATTAGGTTTTATCCATCAAACATTGGGGATATTGTATACCAACTTAAGTAATTATGAGAAGGCTTTGTCTCAATACCGGGAAGCCCGGCAAGTTGCAGAACGATCAGGAAATGTTCCTCTTCAAAGCATTATTAATATGACTTTGTCCAGGGCTTACTTAAACGTAAAAAAACGCGACTCTGCATCGATCAGCCTGGAAAAAGCTTACAACCAGGTAATGCAGGTAGGATACAAAAGATATCTTGGGAGTATTTTATTAAACATGGGAAGAATTTATGCCTCGGAGGGAAATAAACAATTGGCTGCAGAATATTATAAGAAGGCAGTGGTGGCAAGCGCCTATCAAAACTATTATCCCCGCGGTGTAGTTGCCGGTAATCTTTTGCTGGCGGATCTGTATAAACAATCTGGTCAACGGGATTCATCCTTCCTTTATATTAAAAATGCACTTGATGTAGCAATTGATTTAAATGCTCCTGAACTTTTGCAAAGGTCATATAAGGCCCTGGCAGATTATTACAAAACAGTTAATAATAATGACAGCGCCGTTAAGTACCAGTCGCTCATCATCAATATAAATGATACTCTTTTTAATACAAAACAGACACAGCAATTTCAAAACATCGATTTTGATGAGCAACAACGCCAGCAGCAAGTAGAAGCGGCAAAAGAAGCCGAACGTGTAAAATTCAGAATGTGGGGCTTGATAACAGGGTTAGCAGTTTTTTTATTCATTGCAATTATTTTATACCGGAATAGTCTCCAGAGAAGGAAAGCGAACGAGCTGTTGTCTCAGCAAAAGACAGAATTGGAAAAAGCGTTAGCTAGTTTGAAGACAACGCAAAATCAATTGGTGCAATCAGAAAAAATGGCTTCACTGGGTGAACTTACTGCAGGCATTGCACACGAAATTCAAAACCCATTGAACTTTGTCAATAATTTTTCTGAGGTAAATGCAGAATTGATCGATGAATTAAAAGAAGAATTGGGAAAGGATAATAAGCCACAGGCAATAGAAATAGCAAATGATATAAAAGAAAATGAAGAAAAAATAATTTTTCATGGTAAAAGGGCCGATGCCATCGTGAAAAGCATGCTGCAACATTCACGCAGCAGCACCAGCAAAAAAGAATTAACTGACATCAACGTGTTAGCAGAAGAGTATTTGCGGTTAGCTTATCATGGAATGAAGGCAAAGGATAAATCTTTTAATGTTGATATAAAATCCGATCTCGACAATACCATTGAAAAAGTAAATGTGATACAGCAGGATATTGGCCGGGTGATCCTGAATTTAATTACCAATGCTTTTTATGTTGTAGCTGAGAAAAAACAACAAAGAGGAGATGACTATGAACCGATCGTGACGGTGAGCACAAAAAAAGCGGGCAACAAAATTTTGATCAGCGTAAGAGACAATGGCAATGGTATTTCGCAAAAAGTATTGGATAAAATATTTCAACCATTCTTTACAACCAAACCAACGGGACAGGGAACAGGTTTGGGATTATCGTTAAGTTATGATATAATCACAAAGGGGCATGGCGGTGAATTAAAGGTAGAAACAAAAGAAGGAGAGGGATCTGTGTTCATCATAAGCATACCAGTCAACAATTAAAAATGAAACTGACGAAAAAAGTGGAAGCAGAAATTTTAAAAGCATACCATGAGGTGTGGGACGCTTATCTCAGAGGAGATATGCAAACCTTTGCTTCCTTTTTGGATGAGAACTGTTATATAATTGGTTCTGCTGCGGGAGAAGTGTTCAGCAATAAAAGAGCAGCCGTTAAATATTATAAAGCTACTGCCGAACAAATAACGGGAAAGGCAGAGTTCCGGAACAGGAAGATCAAAGTAATGCCTGTTGAAAAAGGAGTTATGGTCAATGAACAGTCAGATTTTTATTTGTTGATAGATGACCAATGGACCTTCTATGGCCCGGCCCGGATATCAAGTCTTTTTCATAAGAAAAATAATATATGGAAAGTGATCCACCAGCATGGATCTTTTCCAGATTCAAAAACAGAAGAAGGCGAACAGGTAAATACTGATAAAATAAAAGCAGAGAACATTCAACTCCGTGATGCTGTAAAAAGACGGACTGAAGAATTAGAAAATAAAAACCGCGAACTGGAAATTGAAGCAACATTAGAAAGAGTGAGAGCAAGAGCGATGTCGATGCAATCATCAGATGAGCTCGTTGAAGTGGCGAATGTCATGCGACAGCAAATGGTTGAATTAGGACAGTCAGGGTTTGACACAGCTGCAGTTCATCTATATTCGGATGATCCGGATTATTTTGATTCCTGGTATTCTTTCCGGCAAGGCGATCCTGTTACAGGGAAAATTGTGACCGGAAAAACGAAATTTAAAAAAGATGCATGTAAGATGTTGCGGGAAATGGTTAAAGCATACCATTCAAAACAAAGTGACTATACAATAAAAGGATCGGGCGAAAAACTCAGGGAATGGTTTTCATTCCTTGCAAAAACAATTCCTGAGATAAAGATCAATTTGGATAAAAACCCGGGATCAAATTATATTCATTTTTCCGATTTTTCGGGAGGCTCATTGGTCATGGCAACTTATGAACCACCCACAAAGGATTCGATGCTACTTCAAAAACGTTGCGCTAGAGTATTTGATCTTGCTTATCGCAGATATGTTGATCTTAAAAAAGCAGAAGCCCAGACAAGAGAAGCACAGATAGAAGCAGCATTAGAAAGAGTAAGAAGTCGTTCGATGGCGATGCATCATAGCAATGATCTGCAGGAAGTCATTAAGGTGGTAACAGAACAGTTGATCGGTCTTGATCTAAAATTTGATCATGCAAATTTTAGTAAGATCACTTCCGATGGTAGTTGGGATCTGTGGATCTCTACACCAAAACACTCTTATCCCGCACAGATACATGTTCCCTATATTGATATTAGGATCTTTAATGATCTAAATGAGGTAATTGCTAAAGGGATCGACTTTTTTACTGCAGTGTATAGTAACGAAGAAAAAAATAAATTCTTTAATCACTTCTTTGAAAATGCGATTGGAAATGATACTCCTGAAGAGAGAAAACAATATGTTCTGAATGCAAATGGGTTTGCCCGCTCAATAATCTTAACAAAAAACATTTGGTTTAGTGTGGGCCGTTATGCAACCAGCCGGTTTACTGATGAAGAAAATGCAATTTTCAAACGCTTCGCAAATGTTTTTGAACAAGCCTATACCCGTTTTCTTGATCTTCAAAAAGCCGAAGCCCAGGTAAGAGAAGCAGACATCGAATTGAGTTTGGAAAGAGTTCGTGCAAAAACGATGGCAATGCAAAAGCCATCTGAGTTTGCCGATGTAATTAATATAATAGGTGAACAATTCGTTCATCTTGGTTTTGATATTGACTGGGTCAACTTTGGAGCAAATGGATTAGATATTTCCAGGGGTATTGACATTTGGAATTTTGCTGTGATACCGGGGGCTTCGCCCATTTCTGCCAGGGTCTTTATCCCATATTTTGATCATCCTGTATTTACTACTTCGGCTGCAACCATTGATGAATTTATAAATGGCGGAAAAGATTTTGTTACAGTCACGCTGAATAAACAAACCAAAGACAGCTGGCTGGATCACATGTTTACCAAAACAATTTTTAAGGATGTACCGGAGGAATACAGAGTTGTTCAATATGCAAAACCAGGTTATGCTACTTCCAATATATCATTAAAAGATACCTGGCTTTCCATTGGAAAGTTTGATATAAAAAATTTCACTGATGAACAGCATGCTATCTTAAGAAGATTTGCAAATGCATTTGGCCAGGCGTATACCCGTTTTCTTGATCTCGAAAAAGCCGAAGCACAGGCCAAGGAAGCACAGATAGAAACTGCATTAGAAAGAGTTCGTGCCAGAAGTATGGCTATGTATCACAGCAGTGAATACATGTAGCGGCTGACGTTTTATTCCAGCAGCTCCGGATCTTCGG
>VBAS01000172.1:0-5312 GCA_005882975.1 Bacteroidota bacterium
ACTATCATATAGCTTTATTTAGAAATGAATAATATATTTTGATTCGGGCATCTTTACCCATATCAACTTTTTTTTGATCGATAACGGAGCTACCAGGTTTGGAAAAAAGAAAGCTGATCTTATTCTTCAAACCTTTGATCTTAGAAATTTCGTTGATCACATTTTTATATTCATGGAATAAAACGTCTTTAGGATCGTGCGAATAGATATTATGGGTGATACCGTAAACCGGTGGAATAGTTTCTTTAACATAAGTGCCAAATATGCGGTCATATATTACTAGTATTCCACCAAGGTTTTTGTCAATGTATTCAGGATTGCTTGCATGATGCACACGGTGATTGGATGGCGTATTAAATATCATGTCAAGAAAACCAAGCTTCTTTATTTTTTCCGTGTGTATCAAAAAATTCCAGATGGCTGTTAAGGATTCAAGCAAAAGGATCATTTGGGGGGTAATGCCAACCAAACAAAGCGGCGCCCAACAAAGGAAACGATAAAAAAGATGAATGAAATTTATTCTAAACCCGACAGATAAATTATAATGTAAAGATGAATGATGTGCAATATGTGCTGCCCATAACAATCGGGTTTTATGTCCCAATAAATGATATATATAAAGAACAAAGTCACATAAAAAAAATGCGGCGATCCATAAAATAAGAGTTGAAGCTGGTTTTACAATAGCTATGGAATAAACTACTGTATACACCATCAGCGCAAATGCTTTCATAAAAAAGCCAGTCAGAATTACTAATAAGCCCAGGCAAATGTTAGCTAACATATCTTTTAAACGGTCTCCTTCCCTATGTAAAAAGCTCATCAGCAATTCGATCAATGTTACTATCACCAGTACCAGCGTTCCTATCGTGTTTATGTTTAGCATTGTTTTTATTTCTTTATTTGTTGTGTTGTTAATTGTTTAAAGACGGTAATTAAGATGTTAATTCAATCAAGGCACTATATAACCGATGATGGATCTCTATTTTTGAGCATACGCCATTTGTATAGAAATATTCATTGTAATTACCATCAGGAAATTTTATTTTGTAATGATGATCAGCTATCTTTTGAATGTCGATCTGCTGTTGAAGATTATCAGAGTACACCTGTGTTGTATTTACTGGCTCGATCACATAAAAGCTCAGCATATTGTAGCGTATAGGATAATTGGCAAGGGTTTCTGTTTTACTTCCTTTATACACTGTATAAATGTTCCCGTTAGCCCTGGTTTTTTTATCAACTTTTACATTGCCATTTAGCTTGCGAAAGATCGATGACCAGGTCATGATACCTTTATCAAAAATTGTCTCTTCTTTTGTTTTCGCTTTGAAATTGAAAACGAAACGAGTATTTACTTCAGATGCCATGGTGAGAACTGTTCTGCTACCGGCAATACCATGCGTAAAGTGGATATTACCAACTACCTCTCCATTTCTTTTAATAGTATACTCTAATTTTTTTTGTTGTGCATTTGCGATGGTCTTCAGGCTAAACAAACCAACCAGCAGCGACAGAGTTTGTGCTTTCATAAACTGAGCTTTATTTTTTTTTAGATATAACTATCCCGTTCCCGCCCATTGCTGAGTTTGCGGGATAGTTATTGTATGCTATTAAATGAACTTAATAAGTCTGGACGCTATAGAATGTTATAGCCAAAACTGAGATAGTACATTCCACCGATGTATGGATTTCCAAATCCGGTTTGATAGAATTTGTTTGTGATATTCGTGCCACCAAGTTTTATCATTGATTTTATTTTTGGAAGCTTATAATTTATTTGTGCATCCAGGGTAGTGTATGCTTTTACAGTTCCATCTGCAAGTCCAGCACCTTCCCAAAAGAAATCATCCTGCCACCTCAGGTTGATATTAAAGCCGATGTTCTTCTTTTTACCCAAACCGCTGTTACCAAAGCCTGCATTGAGTCTGTATTTTGGCGTGTTAAACCCAGCCTGGAAACCACTTGGAACATTGGTAAGATTATCGGTATATGCATTAAAGAATGAGAAAAAGTTATTTGCCATTTTATAGTCAAATCCAATACCTGCTCCCCATGTTTTTACTTCGGTATCACTGTTTGTTACGATTGAGAAAGGCTTAGCAGTAGAAATTGTTGGTTGAACTAATACAATACGCCCAAGGAAATTGGTGTACTTTCCAAAGTATGCATACATGTCGATCAATAATTGTTTATTGATATAACCTTTATACCCTGCTTCAAAAGAACGCATGCTTTCTGGTTTTAATTCTTTGTAAGTATATGGAACCGGCTGAGCAGAAGGATTATATATATAAGTCGGACGGGCTTTTGTATTCATATAATCGTTCACCCACGGAAGGCCACCTAATAAGATCACATTGCCTACATCCAGTCTTATCCATTGTTGTTGTGTAGTCGGGAATTTATAGGCTGTTTGATAAGAGAAACGAAGATTATGTCCTTCAGCAACCTTCACTAAAGCAGAAACTCTCGGAGTGAACTTCCCTGTGAAATTCTCATTTTTATCATAACGACCAGAAAGCCCTAAACTAAGTTTATCAGAAAAAAGCTTTTTCGTCACCTGTGCGTAAGCACCCCATTCATTAATTTTTATCGCTCCTGCTGAATCAATAAAAAGAGTTCCTTTTGAATTAAGAATATATTTCTTCACATTACCACCAATGATCACCTCGGCAAATTTTATTTTATCAGCAAAATTGTATTGCCCTTCACCCATCCACATTTGAGATTTTTCTAAAAACAATCCTCCTTTTGGAATGGGAACACTTCTTACTGAATCGAATATGTGTTGGAATTGAGCTGAACCTGGTGCAGGACGATTTCTATCTGCATAACCTCGTGCAATGGTATGTGCCATTGCTTCAGACGCACCACTACTTCTGGCTTGTACAAATGCACCAACATATTCAGGATACCATAATTGGCTTGGCTTCCATGCTTCATTAACGTATTGAGACGTTACTGTTGCGCTATAAGATTCTCCTGCATCTTCCTGGGTAGTGTACCCCCGCAAGAACCAGTTTTTGTTTCTCAATTCCAGTTTATACTGTCCAATTTTTATATCCTTAAACACATAGCGGTTATTGCCCGTGTAAACAGTATTACCTGTACCCCAATGTCCAGCTGCTATTATTTCCAATTTGTCCGAGATCTTGTAATGCACCGCTCCATTTAGTTTGATGTTTTTAGTTTTAGGATCAATTACATCTATTTCATTGTAACCTGTACGGGAAACATTTTGATTGGGAACAAGAGGGAGTGCTTGAGGCGGCAAATAAGTGGGAACCATTATTGCAGCAACATCTTTAATATTTATTGATGTTTCATCTCCATAAACATTTACACCGTCATAATTTGGATCAGTTTGTCTTGTGCCTGCAACGACTTTACCGGTGGCGCCGCTTCTTAAATAATTTGAAGAATCATTGGCAAGCCAATCATTTGCCTGGATGTACTGTGCACCGATCTTAATGGCAAACTTATCATTGAAATTTTTTGCCCAACGTAAAGAATAATCATAATATCCTCCAACTTTATCTCTCTGATGTTTGCCAACATCGGTGATCCCATTTTTTATCAATAAGGAAAGTCCTGAATTGTTTTTTAAAAATGGACTCTTGCTGTTCAAAATAATTGTTCCATTCATACCACCCGGTCCATAGAGAGCTGATGATGCGCCGGGAAGTATTTCAATACTTTCAACATCAAGATCAGAAAGGCCCACAAAATTTCCTACGGATAAATTCAAGCCCGGAGCCTGGTTATCCATGCCATCCATTATTTGATTTACTCTTGAACTGCCGCTGCCATTGAATCCTCTTGTACTATAAGTTTTAAATGTCATGCTTGATAACGTAACATCAAGACCTTTCTTTGTAAGCAAACTTCCATAACGGTCGGATGGCGAGTTGTTAAAATCTCTTTTGGTTTGAATTTCATAAGAAATTGGTTTATCAATTACTTTTCCTCTCAGCCGGGCATCACCGCTGGCTCTAACTTCGACTCCACCCAACGTTATTTCATCTGCTACTAATATAACTGGGATCTCATTTGAGTTAGTAACTGATACTTCTTTCTCATCGTATTCAACTGAAGTGATCAATAATACTACAGGAAATGAATCGACCAGTAACCTGAATTTTCCTGCTTCATCTGTTTGAGTTGTTTTCTTACCATTTTTTACTCTAACTGTTACATAAGGCAGCGCTTCATTTTTTTCATTTGTTACTTTTCCAGTTACCGTTGCTGTTTGGGCCTGGGAAAAAATAACCTGGCCAAACATGCAGATCAACATTGTTGTCAGAATTATTTTTTTCATGATCGTTGGTTTTTTGGTTTTATAATTTTGTTTATGAATATTTTTTAATAAAAAGGTTTTTAACTGATCAATTCAATTTTCACAAATGGTCATCATGAAAAAGTAGGGGTCTATCGATGTGTCATGCTCAGCCTTCACAGGGTTGGGGCCGATATTTATGCAGAGAAAATTCTTTCCGGTAAGTACATGCCATAAAAATGAATGGCATTTAGGATAAAAGCTACTAAGAATTTCCGGAAACATTTCATAAATGATACCGTTCCAACAAGCTTTTTCTAACTCTTCAACTGTTGAATACGTTTTACCATTATTGTTCTCTTTAGTATCTATCAGCTGTCGGTTTGCTAAGCTTGTGCCGGTGAAAAAAAGGATCTCGTGGTGAGTGTTTGTTGTTTTCATACTATTTGTTTTTTCATAATGCCAAGCTACTACCACGAACAGGCCATTAATAATTGAATTTTGCATTAACGTTTCCTTGATTTGCAGAATTTGCAAATGATTGAGCAGGGTTATGAATGAGATCAATTTTATAACCCAAAAGGGGTAGAAAACCAAAGCCGTAGCAAGATTTACACCTAAATCTTAGCTGCTTTATGTTTTTAAACAGAAATGCTCTACCTTAAAACCGGGGTAAAGCATATTGCACTACCACAACCACCAATTTACAAATCGAGAATGCCCGACTACCAATCACAGGAATTCTTGTTCCAGAGAATTAAGGAACTT
The DNA here is from genome assembly GCA_005882975.1 of Bacteroidota bacterium. GTDB lineage: Bacteria > Bacteroidota > Bacteroidia > Chitinophagales > Chitinophagaceae > VBAS01. The sequence continues at coordinate 5,048 of VBAS01000172.1, forward strand.
TTGCCGCCTCATGCTTCTTTAGTGGACTCAGTAGCCAACATATTACATGTAAGCAGTGATAGCGCCTATCGGCGTATTCGTGGAGAAACTCCGCTTGTGCTTGATGAAGCAAGAGAACTTTGCCAGTATTATAAAATATCACTTGATAACCTGTTGAATGTAAAAAGCGGTGCCACACTTTTTCATGATATTCGGGTTGATCTGAAAGACTATACTTACGAAAAATACCTGGGCGATATAATAAAGCAGGTGCAACACGCCAATA
>VBAS01000172.1:5353-11353 GCA_005882975.1 Bacteroidota bacterium
TCATATTTTTTATTACAAACCGCTTGTTGCATTTCGTTATTTTTTCTGGATGAAAACAATTATTCGTCATCCGGATTTTGCTGAAAGAGACTTCAGTTTTGATTGCTTGCCTCTTGAAATTGAAAAGCTAAGTACAGAACTTGTGATGAATTATTGTAATGTGCCCTCTGTAGAAATATGGAATACAGAAAGCATCAATGCAGTGATTGCACAGATAGAATTTTCCAAAGACTCCGGCTTTTTTAACTCATCACAGGATATTAAGATGGTGTATGAGGCGTTGAGTGAAACATTCTCTCACTTAAAATCACAGGCGGAATACGGATCTAAATTTATGCCCGACGAAAATCCGGAGATAAAAAAAAAGAATTTCAAATTTTTTTACAACAGGGTAGCTTTGGGTGATAATACTATTCTTGTGCGGACGGACAAGATCAGGACTGTATTCTTCAATTATATTGGGTTAAATTATATGAGCACAAGAGATGAGGCTTTTTGTGATGCCTGCTACAATGATCTGCAAAACCTGATGAAAAAATCAACACTGATAAGTGATACAGGCGAAAAGCAGCGTAATGTTTTTTTTAGTATCCTGATGAACAAGATAAAAGACAGAACAAAGAATTTATGATAATAAACGCAGCAGCTATGGACATCAATCAAATTCAACAACAACTCTTCCAGATCATTAAAAACAAAATTCCAGCTGACCTTTCAGTGGCCGATGAGATTGGGAAACTTTTGAATATAAGCAGTGATAGTGCCTACCGTCGCATGCGCAGCGAAAAGCAAATCACTTTTGAAGAAGCATACACCCTTGCAAATCATTTTAAAATTTCATTGGATCAGTTAATGAATATTTCCGCCGGTGGCATATTATTCCAGGGGAATATTGTTAATGAAAAAACATATGGATTTGACCAATATCTAACAGGGATATTGCATACCATGTCCTATTTCAACAACTTTAAAAATAAAGAGCTGTATTATTCCTGTAAAGACATGCCTCTCTTTCATCATTTTTACATAAGAGAATTTGCTGCTTTTAAATGGTTCTTCTGGCTCAAAACATATCTCCAGTTCCCTGCTTTTGCTAAACGGAAATTTAAGTTTTCCGATTACCCGGACGAATTATTTAAATTGGATCAGCAGGTATTGGGAATGTACAACCAGCTCGCAAGCCGGGAAATATGGAATATTGAAAGTATGAGTATTTTTTTTCGGCAAATACAATTTTACAGGGATGCTGAAGTGTTTGAATCAGATGAAGATGTTTTAAGACTATATGAAGCATTGGAAAAAATATGGGATCACCTGGAAAAGCAGGCAGCGTTTGGGTATAAATTTAGAATTGATGACCCGGAACAAAAACCATTGGGTGAATATAAAATGTACTTTAATGAGGTATTGTTGGGTGATAACTCAATTCTCGCTGTTACGGATAATATGAAAATGGCTTTTATGACCCACACCACTTTTAACTTTATGTTGACCCGGGATGTGGCTTTTACCGAGAATATGTACAATCACATGCAAAACCAGATGAAGCGTTCTACTTTGATCAGTGAAGTAAGTGAAAAAGAAAGATCCCGTTTTTTCCGGATCATCCGGGAAAGGATTCAAAAACGTAAAGAAGCTTTGGAGGTATAATGTTATAATTTTCAAAAGAAGTAACTCTACCTTTTCCCGGCAGATTTTTTGAGTACTTTTGAGTAACTATGAAACAATTCTTACTCATTTTACTGTCAGTTAGCCTGGCTGCTACTGTTAACTCCCAATCAATTTTAGACAAAGTAAAAAAGAAGCTCAACACAAATCCCGGTGTTACGGAAGAAGAAGCGGGAAGAGGTGTGAAGGAGACATTGAATAATGGGATAGGCTCTGCTGTTTCTTTTCTCAATAAACCTGATGCATTTTTTAAAAATGAACTTTATAAAGTTTTGTTGCCTCCTGACGCGAAAAAGATGGAAAAAACTTTGCGTGATCTCGGGATGGGTAAAATGTGCGACGATGCAATTGAAGCGATCAATCGCGGAGCTGAAGATGCAGTAGGTTATGCTACGCCCATTTTTGTTGATGCCATTAAACAAATGACAGTGACCGATGCATTGAAACTCGTAACGGGTGGTAAGAATTCTATTACGGATTTTTTCCGTGCAAAGACTTCCACTAAATTGAAAGAAGCATTTATGCCCGTAATAAATAAATCACTCGAAAGAACAAATGCTACAAAATATTATGGAGATGCAGTGACCCGGTATAATAAAGTACCAATGGTGAAGAAAATGAACCCCGATCTTTCAGATTATGTTGCTGACAGAACTTTATTTGCTTTGTTTGACAGGATCGCAGTGGAAGAGGCAAATATCCGCAACAACCCCGCAGCAAGAACATCTGATCTGTTGAAGAAAGTGTTTGGAGGAACGACTAAATAAAATATTAGCGTATTTATTCTTTAAAAGGAACACCGGGAAGGCGAACCGGTGTTCTTTTTATTTTCAGGTTACTTCCTATTTCTTTTCTCTCTTCCCATACCACCCACTAATAATTTTACATGAAAACCAACCGGTGATTGGATTGAATTGATATTGGCAAAGAATCCGGCACCTAATCCCATAAATGAAGAAAAAGCCCAGTTGACATCTGTTCGCATCATAAAACCAATACCAGATTTTAGTTTCTTTTGTTGAAGTATAATTCGATGAGGTGGATGCGGCAATAATTAAATTGCTACTTGTAACCTGCGAATGCTGAAAGCTAACTTTTTCGCCACTTACATAAGATAGGCCAGCCTCTGTTGTTGCCCAGGTGTTTCTCCCCAGCTTAAAATACCTGCCCGCAGTAAGACTGAGTAAACTCATTTTAGTATCAGTTGTATAACTGTAAGGAATAAAGAAAACATACCCTGTTTCGGCCTGGTAATCTGCTGGCAGGTTTTTGGGTGTCATGGTCAGTTCCTGGTAGGATAATGTGGCACTCCATTTATTTTTAATAATGGCTTGCATGCTAAGATCATAAGAAGATCCTTGATGTGTGGCTCCGCCTACACCTCCTTGCAGGTAAAATTTACTCATCGTTTTTGATTGGCCAGTAGCAGTAGTAATTAAGGATAAAGACATAATGCAGAGGAAGATCCGATTGATCAGTGTCTTGTTTGTGCGGTTCATAATCTTAGGTTTTAGTTTACATTTTATTGACAACTCAAACCTACTCTCCCAGTAAGGCTATTTATAATTGAATTTTGCATTAGTAGTTTGCAGATTTGCAGTTTTTGCAACACAGATCCCCTGATCATATTTGCTTATTAATATTGCTTCAATTGGCCAAACAAGAAGATTATAGATTGGGATTGGTCAACTACAAAAGAGAATTGGAAACCTGATGTCGTAGTATGTAACTTTAACGATATCAAGTTCCCTGTATTTGTTTTATGAAGAGATTGCATCAACTTTTACTCTTTTTACTCTTTATCGTTAATGGTTCTTCCCAAACCATTCCTGTAGAATGGCGGCTACTACCGATTGAAAAACTTCCTCCTGATAAACAGCCTCGTTTCTACCAGTTATTATGTTCGCAAAGCGGTTCTGTGATCTTAAGCAGCACACATGGACTGATAAGGTACCAAGGTCTTCGCATAAACTTTCCAGCAGTAAGTATAATGGCAAATGAAAAAGTGCCCATGGAAAAGATAAATGATCCCCATACTGAAGACGGAATAAAGATGATGTGCCGTGGTAGTGGGAATAGATTATTTTTTCTTACAGCTACAGGGAAAGTTTATTATATAAATGAAAGTTTGATTGCTTTGACAGGATGGGCTAATCCCCCTCTTTATATTCCTGTAAATACAAATGGGAAAATAATTTCAGCGATCTGGGCCGATGAAGATGGCGATCTGTTTGTAAGTATAAAAGAAGATAGCCTTGTAATTATTCCTGGTGCTGCAAAACATTCCCCTGACGATGGTGAAATAGATACAGAAGGAAACTTTGTTTCAAAAAAAATAACTAATGAATCAAAAAAAATAGGTATTCCTGGCAATGCTGAGATATATAAATTCTCAAAAGACAATGCAAATGACGGATGTGTCCTTTTAGCCTCGTCAACAAGTTTGCTTCGATTACATAAGAAAGATGCGTCGGTCGATCTTCTTGGAGATAAATGGGATAAAAAAATTATTACCACCGGCATCATACAAGAAAAGAACGGAAATATCTGGTTCAGTACTTTAAATAACGGGATAGGGTACTATGATGCAGCACTTAATAAATATTCTTTTTATAATGATGGAGGAAAAATACTGGCGATAAATTCTTTTTGCAAGGAATCAGACAAACAAATTTTTGTCGCTATTGCCGATTCACTTCCTGCTTTTTTTAGTTTGGATGACCACAGGTTTATATTTATGACTGATACTCTCTTCGGGAGATCAAAAAACAATACAACAGATATCAGCATGGACGGGTTTGGGAATTTATTTGTTATAAAAGGCGGTGCAATGTTTTATAGCAACTCATTTTCAAAGAATAAAAGTTACTCAGGTATAAACTTAGATAGCACAGCATATGCTCCTTTTATTTGGGATATGCAGATAAATCACCAGCCGTATTTTGAAGTGGCAAAGAGCAAGACCCTGTTGCCTGATCTAAAAAAAATAGAACTGGACTATGATCAAAATCAGCTAGAGTTCAGTTATTCCTTGCTTGAATTTTGGGATAAAAAAAATACCGACCTCGCATGGAAGGTTGACGGTTTGAATATGGATTGGGTAGATCTGCCACAAGATCCCCAGGATAAGTTCAAAGCAAAGTTTATTCCCCCATTGCAACCAGGTAAATATGTTTTTAGAGTAAGAGCAAAAATTGGCAGTGCACAATGGCGCAAACAGGAAGCTGCATTGATAATTATCATAAAACCACCTTTCTGGCAAACATGGTGGTTCTGGACCTTATGTGCGGTAATATTAATTGGAACGATCGCATTTTTTATTAAAAGACATATTTCTTCTGTCCGTAAAAAGGAAAGGGAAAAAATAATTCATGAAAAAGAGTTACTGGAACTTGAAGCAAAAGCCTTGCGTGCCCAAATGAACCCTCATTTTGTTTTCAACAGTTTAAATTCAATAAAATCATTAATAAATAAAAATGATAATGAAAAAGCGGCTGGATATCTTGCTACTTTTTCAAAGCTTATACGTACACTTTTCCAAAACTCTGATAAAAGAGAAGTAAGCTTATATGAAGAATTAGAAACCTGCAAGCTTTATACTCAATTAGAAAAAATGCGGTTTGGCGATAAAGTTGAATTTATTTTTGATGTAGATGAAACAATTGACCTAAAAGATTTCAAGGTGCCGGCATTGATACTGCAACCATTCATTGAAAACGCAATATGGCATGGACTGATGCCAAAGGAGACTGGCGGTAAGGTAATTATAAGCATTAAAAAAATCGAAGGCGCCGTTCAATGTATTATTGACGATAATGGTATTGGCCGGGAACAATCAAAACGATCCAAGCCACCTTATGAAACAACACATCAATCAAAGGGCATTGGATTGACACAATCAAGACTTGAGTTGGATAAATTATTAAATGAAAGAGAAGATGCGATATCTATCATTGATAAAGAAAATGAAAACGGTAACCCCAAAGGAACTAAAGTAATTATTTCATTTAAAGAAAATAGAAATTGATACGGACAATTATCATAGATGATGAACAGCATTGTATCGATAGCCTCGCATTCGATCTGCAAAAACATTGCCGGGATATTGAGCTACTTGAAACCTGTACCAACCCGAAGGAAGGTCTTCTTGCGATCAAAAAACAAAAACCGGATCTAATTTTCCTGGATGTTCAAATGCCCTGGATGAATGGCTTTGAAATGCTCGAGATGCTGGATCAAATTAATTTTGCCATTATTTTTACAACGGCATTTGATCAGTTTGCTGCAAAAGCATTTCGCATCAGTGCTATCGATTATTTGTTAAAACCGATC
>VBAS01000097.1 GCA_005882975.1 Bacteroidota bacterium
ATTTTTGAAAATTCAACTTTTGACAAACTGTATTCTTTTTCCAGTTCACGGTTCTTTCTATCGTATTCACTTATCTTATACGCCAGTCGATTTCCCATTATCCTCAAGTTGCCCGAGCTCTTGAGTTGCTCGATCGTTGTGTTGTTAGAAGAAAAATATTCAACATTTGTTACAAACGAGCTATAATAATAAAGCATTCCATTGGTCACGGTTTCCCTATGATCTTCTTTCACCAGTACACAAAAGGTATCCAGTTTACTTGATACGTTCTTAAGATTGCGTGACAAATAATTTAACTGGATGGTGTCTTTTTTTAATTCATCATACAAGTTAGCAGCATATATTTTTGCACGTTGATGTTCTACATAATGCTCCCGCTGATTTTCTACAAGAAAACCTGCGCTTACAGCAAGGAACAACATAAAGAACTCCCAGAAATAATGTGACCATTTTTTTCCCGAGCTGTGAGAGTGGTGGTGTACTTCCATAAATTTTATTCAAGATGATATTCTTCTTTTAATAATTGCATTAAACGAATTGCCCTGTTTTTTTGCCACATCATACTTTTAAAGTGATTCTGGTACAGCGCCAGCAAAAAACCAGCATAATTACATAACTGGTTAATGCTTTTTTTATCCTCTGTAATTAAAGGTTTTGGAAATTCAGGTCGTTTTAAAAATGTTCCAAACCCGCCTTCTCCCCTAAAT
>VBAS01000098.1:0-18418 GCA_005882975.1 Bacteroidota bacterium
TTCGAAGTATCGATCATGTTTTTAATAACGACTGCATCTAATACATTTCCTATACTGCCCCGAAAGTCTTGTATGACAACGGCGATATTTTCATCTACAGCTAACAATCGTTGAGCCCATATATCGTATTGTACAATGCTATCTGCGACATTTTCTTTCCTGATCAATCGTAATGATCCGGAGTTTTTTAATTGACTAATTGTGGCATTTGAATATTGAAAAGGATTAAGTATAGAAAGGATCCTCGCATACTAATAAATTTCACTCAAATGAGCATTTCTCTCAGGGCTATTGACAATATCAATAAGAGAATCAGCAAATATTACGGCTCTTTTTTGAAAAAGGGAATGAACATTTATTGCTGTCGTGTCACGTGAAAGGTCCTGCAATAAGTTTTTTATATATCTTGTTTCCCGTTGGTGTTCCATCCAATGCTCCCGTTGATTCTCTACAAAAAACCCTGCAGTTACTGCCAGGAACAGCATAAAAAATTCCCAGAAATAATGCGTCCATTTTTTTCTTTCAGTATGGGTATGGGCATGTACTTCCATAAAATTTTATTTCTCCAAAGGAGTCCCTTCGGACAGATGATACTCCTGTTCGATATCTCCAATTAATTTTTCAGCCGCTTCTTTATTATAATTCAGCCAAAAGTTATATTTTTTCAACTGTATTTCAAATTGACTTACTTGTGTATAAAGTTTTACCAGTTCCTTCGGGTCATTATTTAATAATTGCAAGGCGGGCTCATGTTTAAGAATATCCTGGTAATTGTAAGTGTTATCATAGTTCTTTGGGGTAATGTCGTCGAAAGACTCTACATAATCATCGAGATGCAGGAGGGTAAAAAACTCATTTATTGTTTTTTGCAAGGCGTCTAACTGCTCTTTTGAGGGCATGAAATCTTTTGCTGCAAAAACTTTCCTTTCGTAATAATCCGCCATGCCAACCACAAGTTTTTTGTTTTCGATCAACCGGAGCGAGCCTGAGTTTTTTAATTCGGTTATAGCGGAGGTATTAAAAACAGCCTGGCCAAAATTTCCGGTATAGCGGAACATAAAATAATATAATGCGTTGGCATTAACTTGCCCCGAGATAGCTTTTCTTAATTCGCTTCTGAGAGAATCTATCCCCAGTGCGTACTGAACATTTGATTCCGAATTTTTACTACAGCGAACAGTATCATATTTTAAATTCTCAACAACCTCTTTCATCGATTCTTTTACCCGGCGGTTCTCTATCATATGTTCCCTTTGATTCTCCGCTAAAAATCCGCAGAACACAGCGAGGAACAGCATTAAGAATTCCCAGAGATAGTGTGTCCATTTTTTTCTTGCTGTATGCGTATGTGAGTGTACTTCCATAAATAATTAATGAAGATGATATTCCTTTTTTAATAGCTCTATCAGGTTATTTGCTTTTCTCAGCACCACCCTGTTTGACCAGAGTCTAAAACCGGTCATAGTATAATAATATTCCAGGTGATTACCGTATTGAAATAAGTCGGGTTCATAGAAAGCGGGAACTTTAAATACGGGAGAAATAGGATCAAAAAGAGAATCAGGCAGCGGCTTTTCCCTCAAAATGGATAAAAAATATTTTGAGTTGAAGAATTTGTCCTGTAAATAATTTATTGTTTGGTAAATGTTGTTGGATTGCATTTCCTGGTCTCTCAATTCACTTTTTATTAATGCATCGTAGTCAATGATCGAATCAGCTATAACTGATTTGCGGATAAGCCTGAAGTTGCCACCGTTTTTAAGTTGCTCAATTGTCCTGTCATGATATTGAAAGTTATTGTAGGCTCTCATAAGGGCTACGCATCTATAAAGTAAAAAATCGTTTCGCATACCACGTGGCTTTTCGATCTCTTGCCGGATAGTATCTATTTTTTTTGTCAGCATTTCCCAAAAAGGAATGTCATGAACGAGGTCTGCCGTATCTTTTTTCAGATCTTCATAAAGAGAAGCTGCATATTTCAATTCCCTGCTATGTTCTACAATATGCTCCCGTTGGTTCTCCGCAAGAAACCCACAGAACACAGCGAAGAATAGCATTAAAAATTCCCAGAGGTAATGTGTCCATTTTTTTCGTGATGTGTGAGTATGTGCATGTACTTCCATAACCTTTTATTCAAGATGATATTCTTTCTGTAATAATGAAATTAATTCCGTCGCTTGTTCTTTCAATGGGTTAAGATTATCCCGCACATTGCTTCTCCACCAATTGGCTTCACTTTTTACCCAGCCAATAAATTCTTTCATAAGTTTTGGGTCGTCGTTTAACAGCGGGGGATCTAGTTGGAATACAGAATCCCTTCTTTTATCCCGACCCGTAAAAAGATTGACTGAAGTGATGCCGTCAAAGATCTTTAGCCGGAGACCGGTGATTGTTTCATATTCAGTTTTAAAAAAAGTATAATCAGTTTCCAGGTCCTTAATTGATTTGTCATAGTCGCTAAGTTTTAATGCGATCTCCGTATTCATGATCCTCAAATTACCGGAACTTTTCAATTGCTCCAGTGTAGAGTTTCTTGACGAAAAGAAAACAGACGAACCGGTAAATCCTGAATAATAATAAAGCTTTCCATTTGTTACTCCTTTTGGTCTTTCACTTGCAAGCATACAAAGTGTATCAAATCTTTTTGAATTGTCTAGTGTCCATGTTATTAAATGGTTCAATTGAACCGTATCTTTTTTCAACTCTTTGTATAAACTGGAAGCATATATATTGGCACGTTGATGCTCTACAATGTGTTCACGCCAGTTCTCTGCAAGAAAACCTGAAAACACTGCGAGGAATAGCATAAGAAATTCCCAGAGATAATGTGTCCATTTTTTTCGTGATGTGTGTGAGTGGTGGTGTACTTCCATTATCAGTGCTTATTAAATTGCCTTTCTACAAATTCAAAAGTTGCCGAATAAGCTTTTAGCCAATTGCCATAAAGCAAAAAGCTATGCACTTCATCAGGCAATACCAATTGCTCTACATGCACTCCTTGTTTTCTTAACATCTCTGCCATATTCACAGATTCGCTGAATGGTACATTGCGGTCATCATCACCGTGTATCATCAGTACGGGATTCTTCCATCCTTTTATATAATAGACCGGTGAAGACTCCAGGGCTTTTTTTGCGATTGCAGGATATTTTGCATAATCATACCATGGCGCAAAGGTTGGTATCTCCGTATTCCAGTTATGTACTCCATGAATATCTACACCACATGCAAAAAGATCAGAAGCCTGTGCCAACCCATGTGCCGTAAGATAACCACCATAAGAGCCGCCCCATAAAGCGATCTTATTTCCATCTACATCATTCCTGTTCTTTAAATATTTGCCGGCACCGATGAGATCGTTTACTTCACTGGCACCGGAAGCGCCATAGTTCAATGCTTCTCTGAATTCAAAACCATAACCAATACCGCTGCGATAATTCAATGACAACACAACATATCCCTTGCTTGCAAAATATTGATTGAGTGCATACGCATTGGAATAATATTGACTATAATGAAAACCCAAAAGCATCTGTCTTCTTGAGCCACCATGTATAAAAATTATTGCAGGATGTTTATCACCGGGTTTATGATCCGGTGGTAAAAAAAGATCGCCATAAGCATTCATTCCATCTGTTGCCTTTATTGTTACAAATTGTGGTGCTACCAGTGTTGATGGAAAATCTTTTGGAAAAATTTCTTTTGAAATATCACTGATCGAATTGTTTTTTACAATTGCGGGCCAGGCTGGTTTGGTGGCGGATGAATGAAGTATTGCAATGCCATCATTAATAATTACAGGACTCCATTCTATTTCAGTTCCCTTTGTTAATTGTTCAGTTTTCCCATCTGCAACTGACAATTTCCAGATATGCCGGCGATTGATATCGGTAATGTTTGTTGTGTAATAGATCATTTTGCGATCATCGGAAAGAGTTACATTTTCTATTTCACCATCACCAGAAGTAAGCAGTTTTGTAACGCCATTATTTATATTTAGTGAATATAAATGTTGCCAACCCTCTTTTTCATAGGGAAAAATAAGCTGATCACCGGCACACCACCATAACAAATTTTCCTCCACAGGAATATCACTTAAGAAAACACTTCCCTTTCCGGCAGAAGCTTTCCATATCTCCTTTGCTGTTCCCGATTTAAGATCAAATAAGCGGATGCTCCATGGATTGCCTTCCCTTACCGGGACAAAAGGTATTATATCATTCATATTGGGAATACGGATATAAGCCAGTTGCTTGCCATCAGGCGACCATGTTGGATAAGTATCGTTATCCATACTGGTTTCCGCAAAGCTTACATTTTTTGTATCTAAATGATATACGCCAATAAAAGAATGATCGCCGCGATTACTGGTGAAAGCGATCATTGTCCCATCAGGCGACCAGCGAATTTGTGATTGGCCACCTCTTGATTGAAAAAGTTTTTCGGATTTGCTTACCGTATCTGCTAGTGACAATATCCATACCTGGCCCTGGGAAGTATAAGCAAGTCTTTTACCATCAGGAGATATTTTAAAATTAGAGCCCGCAACAATTTTTCTTAATTGACTTCCATCTTTATTAATGATCCAGATATTTCTTGCAGTAGATGTTTGTAAAAATGCAGGATTAGCCGCTTCGCCGCTATTGTTGTATGGATTTCCTCTTACGAATACTATTTGATTACCGTCCGGCGTAAACTCAAGACCGTTTATATCCATTCCGTCATCACCGGTGTAGCTGGTCATTTTTTTTGTCGTAAAAGCAGACGCTTCAGCCACATAAATATTGCGGGAACCTTTGTCGTTAAAGACCCATGCAATATTTTTTCCATCAACTGAAGCAGTCAGCTCAGTTGGGAAAGGAACTGATAAATAATTTTCGATGGCCTGGCCTGCAACATTATTTACCGCCAAAAGGAAAAGGAAAAAGATATTTTTCATTTTTAATTTATTTGAGGTGGTATTCGCCTTCGATCAACGCCAGGGTTTTATTTGCTTCGTTAAATAACTTTTCAGCGACAACGATAAAATAAAGATTTGAATTTTTTCGAAAATGGACCCTGTTACAAAATTCATTTATATCAGATCTGTTATAACTCATCAATTGCGGATTATCCACCGGCTTTTTGAAATTTAACCCTTCGATCATTTTTTCAAAGACACGATTGTCAAACATTTTATCTATCGATTGATATAATATGAGCACCAGGGATTCTTCTCTTTGCTCAATGTATTGGGTAAGACTGTGTCCAAGAATATCATAATTGGCAAGTCCTTCCGACACTTTTTGATTATGTATAAGCCGCCAATTACCGGCATTTTTTAATTGGGAAATGGTTCTGTCATTTGTATTGAACCGAAATGTGCGGGGTATTTGTCTTGTATAAAAATAAATTTCGTTTCCATGTTGCTTTGGATCTTCGTAGTTCATTAAATAAAGAAGAGAGTCCATTATTTTATCGAGCCGCTTCCTTGTCCGTAAAATACTGTCCAGTTGACTAATATCTTGTTGAAGATCTTCCGCAATTGAACGTATATAAGTTCTTTCTCTCTTATTCTCTACAAAATGTTCCCGCTGGTTCTCCGCAAGAAAACCTGCGAAGACAGCTAAAAACAACATCAAAAACTCAAATAGATAGTGTGTCCATTTTTTTCCTTCTGCATGGGTATGATGATGAACTTCCATATTTTAATCTTTTTTAAAATAACTGTAAAGAAATGCTGCAGCAAACCCTACAATTATATAAATGATCATCCGGATCATCCGGCCTTTACTTTGAGGACTCATATAAAACTGATTTACCTGTAATTTAATAAAAGAAATAATTTTTTATCTATTAACCCCGGGACCTTTTAAAGTCATCCCGCTTTTTGTACCAATATGTTTTCCGTTTTCAATTACCAATTGTCCATTTACCAACACAAAATGAAAACCGGCAGAAAATTGGTGCGGTTGTTCAAAGGTTGCCTTGTCTGCTATTTCATTAAGATCAAAGATCACAATATCGGCCGCCATTCCTTCTTTTAGTAACCCACGATCTTTCAATTGAAATTTTTGTGCGGCCAGTGATGTCATCCTCCTTATCATTTCTTCCAGTGAAACCAACTTTTCATCTCTTACATATTTTGCAAGCACTCTTGCATTAGTGCCATAAGCCCTGGGATGCGGCATTCCTTTTCCGTAAACCACTACTCCACCGTCTGCACCTATCATATCGAAAGGATATTTCATAAAATAACGGACATCATCTTCATTCATGCTATGATAAACCATTTGTGCACCGCCTGCCATCATCATATCTAAGATTGTTTCTGCTTCGTATTTCATTTTTGCTTTTCGTCCCTTCAATTTATTTATCTCAGAAATATTTTTTCCATTAAGCGTTGTATCAGCGCTATGATAAGCAACATAGGCATAGCCGTAATTTTTATACTTGTATTTATCCTGCATCTCCAACATTTCTTTGACGATCTGTTTATGCATTTGTTCATCATTGATCCTTTTCTTCAATGAATCCTGTCCGCCTGCCAACGCCCAATCGGGCAAGCGAATACCAAGATTAGTGCTGCTGGCCGAGTAAGGATATTGATCGATCGTGACATCGTATCCTTCTTTGCGTGCTGCTTCTATCAACGGGAGGGTTTCTTTGCTTCTTCCCCAATTAGCAGGACCGCTTACTTTGAAATGAGAAATCTCAACAGGAATATTTGCTGACTTACCAATGTTGATCGCCTCATTAATTGCATCCACTACTTTATTTTCTTCATTACGAATATGCGATGCATACACACCATTGTAACCAGCCGCAACCTTTGCAAGACCTATCACCTCTTCTGTATTGCTATACATTCCCGGTAAATAAATAAGACCGGTTGATAAACCAACTGCTCCATCCTTCATTGCCTGTGCTACCAGGTCTTCCATTTTCTTTTGCTCTTCAGGTGTTGCTAAACGATTATCCAAACCCATTGCTTCTCTTCTTACAGTGTTATGGCCAACAAGCGAGGCAACATTGATGGAAGTTTTCATACTATCAATACGCCAGAAAAATTTTTTCAGGTCATCTGCAGAACCGCCACAATTACCCGTGATCACAGTAGTGACTCCATCATATATATAATTATCGGCAGTTGGATTTTCAAAAACACCGTTTTCAATATGTGCATGCACATCAATAAAACCGGGAGCAACAATTAACCCTTTTGCATTAATAACTTTTGTTGCAGCTGCATTATTCGTTTTACCAATGTAAACGATCTTTCCATCTTTAATTGCCAGGTCACCATAAAACCAGCTGTTGCCGGTGCCATCAATTATTTTACCGTTTTGAATAAGCACATCATATTGTTGCGCAAATACTGATTGAGATAATAACAGGAGAATAAATATATTTTTCATTTTAAATGATATTCTTTTTTTTATTGATGAGACCAGGTCTGTTGTAAAATCCTTCAGATTTGTTTTGGTTTTTGTAAACCCCGCATGCGTCTCCCCTGAGGAGAGATGTAAATAGCCATGTACTTCCATTCTATTTCATTATAGATGATATTGATGTTTCAGTAATTCGATCAGTTTTTCTGCTTTTTCTTTTAATGCTATTCCTCTTTGTGTATTTCCCATACTACTCAATGATAAATATTGTATCTGGAATGTAACATTATTAATAACAGTGGGGTTCTCAGTTATTAATTGCGGGTTAGTTGTCGGTTTTACAAATTTATAATCCGGGCTGAAGACTTTGTAAAGTTGATCCGCATTGAAAACAGTTCCTCCTATTTCGCGAAAGGTGGTTTTATTCTTGTGTCAGATTCGTCCCACTCCCTCAATTCTTTAACGGCTGCATCATACGCTAATATTTCGTTGATGATATTTTCATTTTTTATTAACCGCAGGTTACCGGCATTTTTTAATTGCTGCATTGTTCCATCCGTACTCACAAAAGGCTGCCCGAAAAAAACATGCCGGGCAAAAAAATAAGTTTCATTTCCAAATTGTTTGTGCTTATCAGTGCTTAGCAATAGCACTAATGAGTCCATCATACTTCTTTTCTCTCTTCTTAAATTAATATAGCTTTCAAGATGAGTGGTATCTGTTTTCAGGTCCTGGATCAATGATTCAACATATTTTTGTTCCCGCTGATGTTCTATTACATGTTCTAATTGGTATTCTGCTAAAAAACCACAAAACACGGCAAGGAACAACATGAGAAACTCCCAGAGATAATGCGTCCATTTTTTTCTTGCGGTATGGGTATGTGCATGTACTTCCATAAATAGTTTATTCCAGGTGATATTCTTCTTTTAATAAGGCCAATAATTTTTGAGCTCTTTTTGCAACTGTTTCAATTTTCGCCAGCACATATTTTAAGTTAAAGGAACGGAGCTGGCAAAGATTGGCATATTGTATAAAATCTTCTTTTTTGTATGAAAGCAGTGGAAATGATTTTTTTTTGAATGAATCGATAATTTCAGTGCTCACATTGATCTCCATGATCTCATCCATATACCAGGCATCGAATAATATGTTCCTTGCTTTAACCAGGTCGCTATACATCAGATCCTGGTAAATAAACGTTTCTTTCATATCTCGTGCTGACTGGTCATATTGAGCAATAGCTTCAACAACTTGCTGGTCCTTAAATAAACGAAGTCCGCCTGAGCTTATCAATTGTTGCAAAGTCGCATCCTGAAGAGGTAAAATTGTATGTCTTGTACCAAACCTTCCAAAATATGTCCAGGTGCCTGCCGGAATTTCATCAATGTTTTTTGTATGTACCAGCATCCGGAAAGTATCTATTTTGGGTATTACAAAATTTCTTTCTTTAATAGTTGCATCTAAGAAACCAGTATTTACTTTAAGATCTTCATACAAGGCCTTTGCATATTTTTTTTCACGCTGGCCCTCTACCATATGCTCCCGTTGATTCTCTGCTAAAAACCCACAAAACACGGCAAAAAATAACATGAGAAACTCCCAGAGATAGTGGGTCCATTTTTTTCTTTCTGTATGGGCATGCGCATGTACTTCCATAAATATTTTTTATTCTAAATGGTATTCTTTTTTAAGATCACTTATCAGCTCAACTGCCAGTACTTCTGCCCTCCGCCAACGATCATTAATATTAAGACGAAGATTTCTTTGCTGTACAATGATCATGTTTAGCATTTCTTTTATCTTCTCCCTTTTATTTTCCAGCGATCCTGTATTAGCCAGGAATATATTTTCTTTGGTTGATCTGGACATGGTGTCCAGTTCCCATAAAAAATGTTTAGATACCTCATGATGGTATGCTGGCTCAATGATCTCATTTATTAATGGTAATAGTATGTTGCCTCTTGTCTGATGATCTTTGAATTCAGCATTAATTTCATTTACCAGTGCATCGTAAGTAATTATTTTTTTCAGCAGCTGGGAATTTTTGAAATACCGGAGACTTCCCGAGTTTTTTATCTGTTCAAAAGTAGCCCGGTTCCATAAAACAGGAACTGTCCAATACATAAACCGCGTATAGAAAGAAAATTCGGCAGCAGTACGGTCATCAAGCTGCATTTTACTAAGATTAAGAAGGCTATCAGAAATTGCAATATATGTTCCTGCTGATCTTTTTTGAACATTAATAGCAGCTGTATCATTTTGCAGATCCTGCATCAGTGATTTTGAAAATTCTTTTGCCCGGCTGTTTTCTACTGCATGCTCCCTGATATTCTCCGCCAGGAATCCACAGAACACAGCGAGAAACAACATTATAAACTCCCAGACATAATGCGTCCATTTTTTTCTTTCGGTGTGGGTGTGGGCATGTACTTCCATATTTAGACAGGTGGCTTGTGTTTATTTAATCAACTTTTTTCAACTCTCCTTTTTGACCCATATTTAAAAACCAAACTTTGGTCACTTTACCGCTACTATCTGTTTCAAACTCTATTTGCCTGTCAGTACCATCTCCATAAAAAAACTTTGTTGAAGATTCAGGTTTTAATTCAATATCGGGTATGCCATTGCGATGCCTGTAAAGCTTTCCATCTTTTGTTATGAACTGCATGGTAACGCCTCCAAAATATTTACCAGCATAATTAACAAGTATTGTTGTGTCGATCTTTACTTCTTTATGTTCATAAGGCATTACAATATCCTCATCATCCAAAATAGATTCAACAGCTGCACGAAAAAATGGAAGATTTGATTCGGCATTGGAAAGTATAATAACAGTTCTTTCGATCTCGGGCCATCTTACGATCATTGTACGATAACCGGGCCAGCCGCCGGTATGAGAGATCACCTTTCCCTTATCTGACTTTGGTTGCACACCTACTCCAAAACCATAAAACGAAGTTGAATCAGTTGGAGAAGTACGAACCAAAGGTGAAAGCATTTCATCAAGGGATGCTTTGCTTACCAGTTTATTTGAATACAAAGCCCTGTCCCATTTAAACAGATCGCCAATGGTAGAATTTACACAACCATCTCCTACAATACCATCAAGATAATAAACCATGTCGTATGCCGGTAATTCATCGGGTAAAACATATTTTTTTAAACTATCAGAATACACAAACCCTAATGCATAATTATCAGGAAACTTTTTTGTAGTGCGCCGGCTGTTGTATATAAATGTATGGTTCATGCCCAGGGGTTGAAAAATATTTATCGCCATAAAATCATTATAACTCATACCCGATACTTTTTCAATAATGGAAGCGAGTAATGCATAACCCGTGTTACTGTACTTCCATTTTGTTCCGGGTTGAAAAAATAAAGTATCATGCCGCTGAGCCAGCATGTCAATGATATCCTTGTTAAAAGCGATCTTTTTCCTATCCCAGTTCTTTTCAAACTGGTCCTCGTAAGATGGGATTCCCGAGGTATGTGTCAATAAATTTCTTACGGTAATATTATCATACGGTAATTGCGGAAAATATTTTTTGATATTATTTTCATAACTCAACAACTTTCTTTCTTTCAGGATCATAATTCCCATTGCCGTGAATTGTTTTGAAACTGAGGCCAGCTCAAATACAGAACTATCATTTAGCATTCGTTTGCTATTGTAGTCTGCATATCCCAAAGCTTGTTGGTAAATGGGTTTGCCTTTTTCAGCTACAAGTATAGTTCCGTTGAATTGGAAATATTTGTTTTGGCCGGTCATATACTGTTGCAATAATTGCGCATGGTCTTTTTGAGCAGTAACAAAAAGCGGTGCAAAAAGAATAAAAAGAAGTTTTCTCATGATCATCTTTGTTTTATGTAGTGAGATATAGTAATTCCGGCTTGTTAATTTACGTATTATTCATATTATTTATTAATACCAATTACCAGCGCCAGCATGCAAAGTATAGTAATAATTATCAGTAAAGGTGTAATAAACTTAAGCCATGTCTTCATGCTGACATTCACCATGGCCAGCGAAGGAAGCACAAGACCTGTGGGTGCAATAAAAGACATGATGCATATGCCATACATGTACGAGTTAACGATCTCCCTGCCCGGTATATTTATAATGATGACCAATGCTCCAATGATCGGCATCGTTAGTACGGCCATTCCCGAAGTGGATTGTATAAAAAGAGAAAAAATAAGGTAGAATAATAATAGTGCAAGGATAAAAATTGCCGGTGACATTCCCTGTACAAGGTTAGCCGTATAAAAAAGTATTGAATCACTTACATGTCCTTCATTTAATACAACAGTAACGCCTCTTGCAAAGCCTATTAAAAACGCAACAGAAAGTAAACTCTCAGCTCCTTTGACAAATTCTTTTACCAAAATTTTTTCGTTGATACCTCCTATCACGCCAATAAGAATAGATGAGCCAAGAAACAATGTGGACATTTCGAGCATCCACCATTTAAAAAAAACCACACCTGCTATCATGCTAAGAAATGTTGCCAGGTAAATGAATAAAAGCAATTTGGTTCTCCCTTCAAGTTTAGGTACGGTGATGTTGCCATTGATATTTATATCGTATAGAGGTTTAACAACACCATCAATTTTATACACCAGCGATGCAGTGGGATCTTTTTTTATTTTCGCTGCATACCTTAATATATACCATATCGTCAAAGCCGTAAGAACAACCCAAAGCAATGACCGCTCCGTTAATCCATCCATCCAATTAATGCCCGCGGCATTTGAAGCAATTATTGTAGAGAAAGGATTTGAAAATGCAGGGATACCTCCAAGTGAAGTTCCTCCGAAAATTATAGCCAGCGGGACCAACAGATCATAACCTGCCGCCAAAAACAGGGGAACCAATATCGGGTAAAAGACCAGTGCCTCTTCTGCCATTCCATAAGAGGCGGCAAAAAAAGAAAATATCGTCGTGAGAATAGCGATAAGCAATGGTTCACGTCCCTTCATTGTATAAGAAAGCCATGAAATTCCCTTTGTCATGGCCCCTGTTTCATTGAACACGAACATGAAGCCGCCAATGATCAGAACAAATAAAATAACATCTATGCTATCATAAATTCCTTTCACAGGTGCCTGTAAAATACTAATGAATCCTTGTGGGTTTCGTTTTTGTTTGCTATAGGTGCCGGGTACCGAAATAGGTTTTCGAATATCACCGTCAATGAATTTTTGAACCTTAATAAGCATACCCAGGCTATCTAAGGTTTTTTGAGTAAGAGGGAAGATTGTAGTAGTGGCTTCTGTTGTAATAACAAATGACTTTTCATTTGCCTCCAGTTTCGCATATTGACCAGCCGGTAATAACCATGTGCTTACCGCCGACAGAATAATAACAGCCATTAAAATGGTAATAGGGCTTGGGATAGATCTTTTCTTTGACATGAATTAATTTTCTTTTTCCAGTTCTTCAATTGTTCTCTTCGCTGCCGCCAGCCGCACCTGTTTATTCTTCTCCACCAATTTATGCGTAGCCCATTTTTCTAATTTATGATGCAGCGGAACCAGCAATGCAGCAATACAAACCAATGCCAGCAACATAAGCACCGGTGAGTGATGAGTGATGCTTTCTAAAAAAGGATGAAGTAATAAATTTAAAAATTCAAATACTATTAATAACGCAACTACACCGAGAAACTTTATGAGTTTTGTATTGGTGATATGGCGGCGGCTTAGTGCTAAAAAGGTAATGACGAAGGTGATAATGCCGAGGGCCAATAGGGCGTATTGAATGTTTTGTTTGCGCCTTTGTTCCTCTTCTGTTTTTTTTGCTTCTTCTTCTATCAATCTTATCTGCTCATTAAAAGCAAGGGCCTGAATTTTGTTGACATTACTCTGGCTGAAAATCTGCGCATTAATGCTTGCTTCCATTCTTGAATAATAATAGGCGCTGTCTTTATTATGTAAAGAGTCAAAAATTTGTCGCATAAAATCTGATGCAGCCAGTTTCACATTATTATTGCTGTTTAATTCTCCAAGGTCGAGCAACTGCTTTGCCTGTGCCATAGCTTCCGATATGTTCCCTTTACTTAACAAAGCAGGAATATAATAATTGCTGAACCGTAATTTTATAGGGATCATTTTAACCGAATCAGTAATTGCAATTATCTTTTTGATATAAACATCTGCAAGTTCATGTTCTCCTGACTGTGTATAGGCGTCTGCAATTGATACCAGTGCATTAAACCGTTGAGCGATGCTGTTTACTCTGCGGCTACTCTCATAGAAAGCCTGGGCAAAATATAATGCAGAATCTGGTTGCTTTACCGATAAATACCAGGTGGCCATACCACGTTGATATTGCAGCAGCATAAAATCATACAAGGGGTGTGATTTATCTGGTAAGTCATCACCTCCTTTGCGTACATATTGAACCGCCGCTTTATTATTTTGAAGGGAATAATAAGCTAAGGAAATATCAAAGTCCAGCGAACTAATTCTTCTTTTGTCATTTGCTTTCTCTGCCAATGGAAGGGCTTTAAAATAATATTCCAACGCAGAGGCGTTGTCGCCTTTTGTAAAAGAGAAGTAAGAACCAATCCAGTTATAACTGGCGGCAAGCAGTGAATCGTTCTTCAATTGCTGTGCTATCTGAAGTAACCGGACACATTCAGCAGAATCTATATTACCACCACGGATGAAGCTTTGATTTTCTAAGATTTTTGTAATTAGGTTAAATCGTTCAACAGAGTTGCTGGTATTAGTTAAAACAGTTTTTAAACTATCCGTATATTTATTTTGTGCAAAAACAACTTGTATGCTTGCAACAAAGCAAAAGAGGGTTATTATTTTTCTCATAAATCAGTCAGCTTGTTCAACGTTTATTTCACCCGGTTATATTTCTTTAGCACATCAATAACTAATTTATGCGGCAATGCATACGATTTGTTTCCATTAATGCCTTCCATTGTTTCCGCTGCTACCATCGCATTGATTATAGCTTCTTCGGTTGCTTGTATCGTTGCTTCGAATAGAGGATTGATCTCATCATTCGGTAATGTTTCAACTTTTGTAAAATTTGTCCGTTGAAAAGCCGTTGGGTTTGCAGTGGAGAAAGCAATAAAAATATCTCCCGATCCATTTGTGCCTTGTCCTCCAACTTGCCCGATGCCTAATGAAACCCGTTGCACAATTCTTTTTAACTGGTGCGGTAAAACCGGCGCATCAGTAGCAACAACTACTATGATAGATCCATCACCCGCCTGGTAAGATGGGGGTGCTTTGAATTCATTATTTAATGTATCTATTAATTCTTTTCCAACCGGCACACCGGCAATGATGAGATTTCTTTTTCTACCGAAATTGGATTGCACAAAAACACCCAATGTATATATCGAGTCTTTGATTTTTATAATCCGGGATGAAGAACCTGAACCTCCTTTAAATCCCAAACACATCATCCCAGTACCGCCGCCCACATTTCCTTCTTTAATAAAACCACTCTTTGCACTATCCAATGCTTCAAATGCGTTCGTTTCTTTTACATGAAAACCATAAATATCATTTAAGAAACCATCATAGGTTTCTGCCACCACAGGATATGTGTACCAGAAATCTTCGTGATACCAACCTTTTTTTACATACCATTTTAATACTGCATCCCTTACTGTGCCTACGCTGTTTGTATTGGTGATCATCACCGGGCCTTCTAAAAAACCGGATTCAGTTAACCATGTTGTTCCTGTCATTTCGCCATTACCATTGAGTGTGTACCAGTTTGCATAAACAGGATTATTGTTTTTTCCTCTTGGTAAAATAGCAGTAACGCCGGTACGCACCGGGCCATTGCCTCTTATATTTTTTCCTTCACCAGAGATGATGGTGCTGTAACCCACTTCAACACCTTTTACATCAGTGATAGCGTTGAATTTTCCCGGAGTTCCCTCAAATGGAATTCCAATATCTCTTGCACGAGGCTTTTGTGCATAAGAAATATCGTGAATAAAAAGAAACAGAACAATAATCAGGAATGTTTTCATTGTATTTAAATTGATGAATGTTATTTTTTAAACTTTCCATAAACAGCTTGCCCTGGAAAAACATTCGAAACTGTTTTACTATTCCTCAGAACAAAACTTCCGTTCACCATTACGTACTCAATGCCCGCTGAAAACTCTAATCCTTTTTCAAATGTTGCTTTATCAATGATCGTATCAGGATTAAATATTGTAATATCTGCATCGGAACCAACCTGTATCCTTCCTTTGAAACGCATCATCGGTGCTATGCCTTCTAATCTTTTTGCGGGAAGCAGTGTCATTTTTTCAATGGCAGTATTCAAATCAATTACTTTTTCTTCTCTTACATATTTTCCCAACACTCTTGAAAAAGTTCCGGCCGTTCTTGGATGCGCCAGTTTTGCATAAGTCATCCCGTCAGAAGCAATGATAGTTCCTTTAGAAGCAATACCTGCTTTTATCCATTCCGGTTTCATATTATAAATGACAACAATACCTCCCGTTTTCCTATAGCTTTCAAAAGTTTCTTTAGTAAGTCGTTCGCCTGTTGCCACCCATTGCAGATCTTCATAACTGATGCCTAATCTTTTTTGCCATCCTTCATCAAACACGGCGCTTTGCAAAGCTGTAGATCCAGCGGGGTATGGATATAATTCTGTAGTTATATTATATCCTTTCTGTTGGGCCGCCTGCACCATTTCTATACCTATAGAAATATTACTAAGTGTGGCACTGTTGATATGTACAATATGCAAGGGTGCACCTGTAAGTATTGCATTAGTCATCACCTCCTCAACAGCCATCAACCCACCTTCCCGTACATGTGTATATATAAGTGCCTGTACGGATGCCGCCATTTGAAATATTCGAAAGACTTCTTCGGGTTTTGAACCAGGCACATAACCTAAAGGCATACCGATGCCAATACCGCCTTCAGCCAAAGATTGTTTGATATTCTCAATTGTTTTATCAATCTGGGATTGTGACAAACCAATATTGTTTGCAGGTTTTATTTTATTCAGCAAATTTTCAAAACCGGATTGCCCGTTTGCCATTGTCTGCATTAATTCTTCCTCCTCTTTCTTAAAATCGCCAATGGCGAGGAATCGCTCAAAAGGCCAGCAAACACTGGCTCCATAATTGATCAATGCTTTGTCTTTTCTCGATGCATACCATTTCCCTAAATGTTCAACTCCCCATTCCAATTCCAAACCTGTTGTTACTCCATCGTGCATTTGATATTCCTGTTCCTTATTAGTTCTGCCATGTGCATGCATGTCAATAAATCCCGGTGCAACAACAAGTCCAGTTACATTAATCGTTTCTTTTCCTTTCAATTGTTCAGAAGAAATTTGTGCAATACGATGGTTGAGAATACCAACATTTCTTATTGCATCCAGTTTTGTTTCGGGATCAATAACACGGCCTCCACTTAATACAATATCATACTCAATAGTTGATTGTGCTGTTGCTTTAAAGCAAAACAAGATCGCAGGCAATGCGAATACCACTTTGAAGAACCGGTTTATCATTACTTGTATATTTAAAAAATGAATGATCTTATTTCTCATAAACAACATACCATTTGCATATAGATATAACGTCAGTGTGCATTTACTTCCATAAAGATCTATTTAAGATGATATTCTTTTCGTAAGGCTGCCTGCAATTTGCTGTTCAGGCTATCATAAACCTTGTATTGCGAATCTCCAGTGCCCTTTAGAATTATTTTATAAACACCGGTTGTATTTGCAGCAGTTTTCCTGTCAAAATTTTCAGGTTTGTCAAAATGAAATTGTAAGTGCTCACCTGTTTGTTCATACTTTTTTAAAAAGGAAACAAAAAACTCTTTTGATTTAGAGGTGATACTGTCATACCATTTCATGTCATTATACTTAATAAGAAATGGCCAAATATTCTCACGGTAAAAAACTTCTTCAAAAGCATTTCTTTTCCGCAAATTGGCAATGGCTATAGATAGATCACCTGTGAGCCTTTGCAGTTCATTGCTTTTAAAATAACGGAGCGATCCGGAATTTTTTAATTGATCCAATATTGCATCTCCTGGTTCAAAAAAAGAAGGACTAAATGTAAAATAACCATACATCAATTCTACGGTGAACTTATCGGAGCAATGAGAAATACTACTGTCCAGGAAATAGTTTTGCAAATATTTCAATGCAGCATATTTCCTTACCCGGAAAACTTGTACAGTTTCTAAAGCCGCAGAGTCGCTTTTTAGTTCAGCATAAAAACTGGAAGCCAATTCCTTTGCCCTGTCTTTTTCGATCTTGTGTTCCAGTTGGTACTCCGCCAGGAAACCACAGAACACAGCAAGGAATAACATTAAAAATTCCCAGAGATAATGTGTCCATTTTTTTCTTGCAGTGTGAGTGTGGGCATGTACTTCCATAAGCGTTTATTTATTCAAAGAGATTCCTTTGGAAAGGTTATATTCTTTTTCAATAAATGCAATTAATCTTGTTCCCCTTTCCAATAGATCTGTATCCAATCCTTTTAAATGGATAAAAAATCCTTTATGATCTAGCATGTTATTATAAAATTCTTCTACTTCATTTTTGTTTTGGGTAAGCAAAGGGATTCCCGGATCTTGAAATCCATTACCGGTTGTATCTATCAAACGTGCCTGGAAGAGTTTGCTTTTTTCGAATCCGTATGTTAACATACCGCTGTTCAGTTGTTCCTGTGCTATGAAAACTGTTCTTACTTTCGAATCATAATCCACGATGCTATCTGTCACAGTTTTGTTTCTCAGAAGTCGCATACCACCGCTATTCTTTAATTGCTGAATGGTTCGGTCGGTATAAATGAAGTCAGGAAAATGCCAGCTCATATTAAAGAAGAAATAGGCCCGGGAAGATCTTTTAAAAACTTCCGGGTTTGCCAATTCTTTTAACAGGCTGTCTCTGTAAAGGAGTTTCTCACCAAAAGAATTGATTATATTTTTCAGTTGAGCCGTATCTTGTTTCAGATCTTCAACAAAAGATCTGATGTATTCCTTTTCCCGTTGATGCTCTATCATATGCTCCCGCT